>NZ_CP013023.1:920000-1220000 GCF_001421015.2 Paenibacillus bovis | reverse complement strand
TATTATTTATATTTTTTGTAAAAATTGCCTATATGGTAGTGAATAGGCGTATACTATTGAAAATGGAAGTATATTGGTTATGCAGCACTGTTATGGAAGTTATCCAAAGTAGGCAATAATATCGCACCGTGATATACTTTATGTATTGTCTGCGGCTTTTCTCCTACTTCTTATATTATTCAGGTCGCATACATTATAGCTTCATTAGGAGGTCTTTGTATTGTTCGCCCAACGCCTCAAACAACTTCGCAAACGGCGAAATATGTCGATGAAAGAAGTCGCAGATTATATTGGAGTAGCCAAAAGCACCTATGCAGGCTACGAGTCCGGCTATCGTCAACCCACACTCGAAACGATTCAGGCTATTGCCCGTAAGCTGAATACCACTTCGGATTATCTGCTTGGCTTGACAGAGCAGTATGACCCTATTTCCTCAAATACGAACGCTCGTGAATTTCTCAACCATGCCCATCTTCACTGGGATGGCGTTCCCCTCGAGGCTGATGATCTTCAGTTGATCCGTCAGCTGCTGGAGCGTGTCGTACGGGATCGTGCACACTCTGAAGAAGAACAGCATTAGTACTTTCACTTCTTTCCTGCCCAACATCATGATTATAATATAGATTCCTACCTACCTGTTTCTCTATACTATATGCAGCAATATAAGCCGGTCTGATCGGTCATAAGCAGGCCGGCTTATTCGTGTCTTCTGATCCGGATTTTGTCGAATACACCTGAAATTCAAAAAACCACCGGGCCGCCATAACAGCGACCCGGTGGTTTTTTGACAAAAATTGGTTCAAATTTAGCTTAATTGGCTACTATAAAACTATCACGCAAGAGTGCTGGACGACCCATGGAGTGGTAGTCCAAACCGGTTGCTTTGATCCGGTCGGCACTGTATACATTGCGTCCGTCGATCAATACCGGGTTGTTCATAACCGCCTGAACTTCTACCAGATCGACATTGACGAACTCGCCCCATTCGGTAAGCAGGCAGATCGCATCGCAGCCGCGCGCAGCTTCGATTGCATTTTCTGCATAAGTGACGGATGGGTGATCGTACTCACGACGGAAGTTATCTGCTGCTACCGGGTCAAATACCTGTGGCAGCGCACCGAATTCAACCAGTTTTGGCACGATCTCCAGGGATGGTGCATCACGAACATCATCGGTATCCGGTTTGAACGCCAGACCCCATACGGCAATCTTTTTGCCACTCAGCGTACCGAGTGAATCCAGCAGCTTGTCGATCACAGCCCAACGCTGGGACTGATTCACTTCTACAACGGATTTGAGCAATTTGAAGTCATATTCTACGTTACCAGCAATCTGGATCAGTGCATGTGTATCTTTCGGGAAGCAAGAGCCACCATAACCGATACCTGCATTCAGGAAGGACGCACCGATACGACGGTCCATACCCATACCTTTGGCTACCTGATCCACATCTGCGCCTACTTTGTCGCAAATGTTGGCAATCTCGTTAATAAAGGAGATTTTTGTAGCAAGGAATGCATTGGATGCGTATTTGATCATCTCGGCACTGCGGATATCCGTGATAACCAGATTCTCTGTCAAAGGTCTGTGCAGAGCAATCAGCATATCGGCTGCTTGCTGTGTCTCTACACCGATAACAAGACGATCCGGGTTGAATGCGTCTTTGACAGCAGAGCCTTCACGCAGGAACTCCGGCATGGATGCTGTAGCAAACGGCTGATCAGTCAGGCTCGCGATAATGCTGTTTACGCGCTCATTGGTACCGACAGGTACGGTACTTTTCACAGCTACTACGGTGTAACCGTTAATTGAAAGCGCAATCTCGCGTGCAGCGGCCTCGATGTATTCCAGATTCGCTTCACCGGATGGCAATGGCGGTGTACCTACAGCGATGATAACCAGATCGGAATCAGGTACAGAAGCACTCAGATCCGTTGTAAAGGAAAGACGACCTTCCTCTACGTTACGCAGCATGATTTCCTGAAGGCCTGGCTCATAGATCGGAACGCCACCATTTTTCAGTGTTTCGATTTTGGCAGGGATTTTATCTACACATGTTACGGTATTGCCGACTTCTGCAAAGCATACACCAGACACCAGACCAACATAACCTGTACCAATAACTGTAATTTTCATTATTCACACTCCCATTTCTGTTTATTGTTAATCCATGCTATTTTCACCAAGTGATTGGGCAACCTCTATTCACGTATAATGTTAATCAACCGATATAGTCTGTATAAGCATTGGTGTATCCAATCTCATATCTATATTTGGAGGCTGATCATTATGAGAAACCAGGGAAATCCGACATTTGCCAAAGGTTGTCTGTGGGGCACTGCCCTGTCTCTGCTGCTGTGGGCCGCTATCTTCTGGATGGTTATGCACTAACTCACCGGCAATACATTCCATGTACTACACTTTTACATGCTGTAAAAGATTATGAATATAATCCGTAATATCGTTCAGTGCTGAACGTGAATTCTTATCCTGCTTTTCATAAGGGAAAGGATCAGAAGGTTCATCGTTCCATACTTCCAGACCGGCTCCCGACATCAGATCGAGCTGCCGCATTTCTTCCCATGACATTAGCGTTACCGGATGTTCCAGCGGAATAGCCGCGATAGTATGACGATCTTCATAGAAACTGCTTCGGTTCAGCAGAACCAGCGGCTTGTTCAGCTCTACCGCTTCACATATGGTGCCCCAGCCTGGCTTGGTAATTACGAGGTCGGCGGCAGCCACATAGTTCTGCGATTCACTGTAATGTGCAGGAATGCGGGAAATATTCGGCCGCTCGATATCCATATTCGCGGATACGATAAACCGGCAGTTGTCACTGTCCCACAGCTTCAGCGCAGACAATTCATCTACCTGAATACTCATACCCAGTGCGAAAAAGATCAATTTGCTGTCGCCATCCGGATTTAGTTCCTGACGGATACGCTGTACTTCAACCGGATCGGGACGCCGGCAGAAAAACCCGGTATCGATCCTGCCTTTGCAGCCCCACGCTGGTTCGGCGCAGCCCGCCAGACCGATAAAATGATCCATCCGTGCATAGGCTTCGCGCAATCCATTCAGCTCATGCAGCTCCAGCATATCGCGGTAAGCGGTATACCAGGTAAAGTTGGAGATACCCAGCGATTCCACGCCTGCTCTCCATGCGGCTGCAATCGGGATCGGCGAAATATCACTGATTACCAGCTGCGCACCACTTTCCTGCAAAAAGCTTGCTTCCATGCTTACTGATTCGTCAAACAACGACATGTCGCTATTATATTGTTCGCGTAGCTTTGGAATATCGGCAGCGATAGAATCGGTCTGCAATACATAGCCCGTATCCGAGAACGTACGCCGGAATTCCAGCTGGTGTGGTCCGCTGGCCTGCAGGGATTCCTGCAAAAACGGTAGCGCCCGGCCCGAATTGATAATCAGACGTATAGGTGTTCCTTTACAGCTCTCCAGCATCTGCCGAATAACGGCTATACTGCGTGTAGCATGTCCATATCCATAATCAGAGACGTAGTAACAGATAGTCGTCAGATCTTCAGGCAGTTTTGAGCGATATCTTCCCATGAATGGAACAGCTCCACCAGTTGATTGTTGCGTTCATACATTCCTGTCTGAACGACGATAAATTCCATCGAGCTTGACGCGCGCATACTATGCATTGCTTTGACCGGAATATGCAGTACATTGCCTGCACTTACCTGCATTACATTACCGTTAAGAACAAATTCGCCTTCGCCTTTGACGATTGTCCATACCTCTTCGCGTTCGGTATGGCTGCGATAGCTGAGGTTATGGTCTTCTTTGAGTCCGATCCGTTTGGTAGACACGCAGCGTCCATCTTCATACTGCTGATCGTCCAGCACATGAACCCAGCCCCACTGACGTTCTTCGAACATCGGTCCCTGATCAAAATTCACCAGTTCTTTCAGCTTGGGACTGCTGGCTTTATCGGAGACGAGGATACCATCCGGGCTAACTGCTACTACAACATCTTTCATGCCGAGTACCGTAACCGGAATATTCGTTTCATTGACCAGATGCGTGTTTTCGCAATCTACGCTGATAATGCCGCGTCCGATCTGCACACTGCTCATTTCCTCGGTCAATGTGTTCCAGGTACCTAGGTCTTTCCAGTAGCCGGTATAAGGAACCGCTACGATATTTTCCGCTTTTTCCACGACTTCATAGTCAAAGCTGATTTTCGGCAATGCTTCATAGCTGCGCAGGAATTGCTCATAATGGATCGGCATGCCTTTTTGCTCCAGCAGGTTAATGATGTAACCGAGCTTGAAGGCGAATACGCCGCAGTTCCAGAGCGCTTTCTCGGCAATCAGCTGTTCAGCGTATTCTTCCGTCGGCTTCTCCTGGAAACGGCTGACCGAACGAAGACCGGTCACGCTCGTCTCGCCGGACGGAATGATATATCCATATTTGGAAGACGGATACGTAGGTTCGACGCCAATCAGCGCCAGATCTGCACCGGATTCTTCAATAGCATCCTCCAGGCTGCGTACCGTTTCAAAGAAATGATTATCGACATAAGGATCCACCGGGAGAATCGTCACGACTTCGTCCAGGCTTACACCCTGAATGGAATACAGATAGGTTGCTGCCAGTGCAATGGCAGGAAACGTATCCCTTCTTTCCGGTTCAATGATCAGCGGTACATCGGCTCCGACTTGACTGCGCATAATCTCCACCTGAGACTTGCCGGTGGCAATATAGCTGGACTCGCTCAGTCCGCTGATGTCCAGCTGATTCCATACACGCTGAACCATCGATACCAGCTCACCCTGCTCATTTTCCAGCACTCTCAAAAACTGTTTGGATCTCGCATCATTGGATAGAGGCCACAGACGCTTTCCTGAACCTCCGGATAAAAGGATAAGTTTCACTCCGATCCCTCCTATGTTTTCTATATATTTGTTGTCTTGCTGGCGAATCATCGGTGATATGGCTTACCTGGATTCAGGCAGCATGCTTGGTGACGAGGACGGGGCAACCATGGACAGCAGCAGCTGGCGGTATTTCTCCAGCGATACATCACGGCGAAGATGTTTCTCCAGATAGTCTCTTCCGTTTTGACCGACCGTTTGCAGTTCCAGACGATCCATTGCATACAATGTCCGGAGTTTTACAGCGACATCATCATAATTTTGAGGCTCTGCCACCAGACCACAGTAGCTTTCCACAATCAGGCGATGCGCTTCACTTCCTTCCTCGAGTACACCGAGTACCGCTTTACCGGCAGCCATGACTCCGTAGATTTTGCTGGGAACCGATACGCCCTTGATTCCCTTCTGATTGACAACCAGATGAACGTCAGCGGCATTGAGTGAATATTTCAAATCCTCTTTCGGTTGAAAGGGGAGAAAACACACCTGACCGGATTGAATCAATCCGTGTTGTTCAGCATAATCCATCATTTTTTTCTTCATGGCCCCTTCGCCGATAAAAGCGAAGACCATGTCTTTGCATTCTTTCAGCTTCGGTACAACGCTGATCAGGTTTTCGAGGTCATAATACAATCCGAGATTACCGGAGTACATTACGACGAATTTGCCTTCCCAGCCATTGTCGCGGATAAACTGGGCAACACGCGGATGGTCTTTGCCCACCGGTACAATCTCTTGCTCATTGGTCCAGTTGTTAATCACCGTATTGGCAATCTGCTTGCGACCGCCAAACCGCTTGTCCAGCGTCTCCTGCATATCCTTGCCGACTGTAATCACATGATCGGACATGGAGCAGTTAAAGTTATCCACCGCACGGGCCATATTGAAAATCCATTTGCGATCCGTATAACCGACCGCTTCGGCCTGCTCGGGGTTGAAATCTTGAATGTTGTAAATATGTTTGGAACGTTTCAGGATTTTGCCGATTGTTCCGATCAGTCCACCCAGTACCGGTGGTGTCGAGATCGTGTAAATAAAATCGGTGTTCTTTTCCTTGAGCAGCTGATACGTTGCGAACCAGAAATACGTCGAGATGTACTTGATCCGGCTCAGCTTGTTCTGCTTATCTACCTCCGGCAGACGAATACGGACAACCTCAATGTTTTCCAGGCGATCACGCATAACCCGTCCTTTGGCTCCGGAAGGACTTACATATCCGGGAGGACATTCGGCAATGACGGTAATATCAAAGTCATGCTGCAGATACAGACACAACTCGGTCAACAATTGTCCCGTTGAGGCATAATCGGGATAAAAGTAGTTAATGACAAATACGATTTTCGGTTTATCCTTCACATTTATCCCTCTCCAGCGTTTGGATTTTAAAACGCGATGTTCTATAGTGCTTCATCCGCTTCGGCAAGGGATTCGGTCACGTCCTCCGGTGGACCATGGGAATCTTGAATAGGTTGGTAATGATGGATTCCCACGGTCCAATGTCGTCCTTTGACCGAATTCCCTTGCCTGCGCTTGGTGCGTGTGCATGATGTGTTTTACATCAAAAGATTTCAATAATCTAAAAGGCTTATTTACAGCCTGATTGCTTAAACGCTAACCATGAAGACTCTCTACTTCACGATGTGTACAGCAGGGGTCTGTTGTTCTTCCGGGAACCGGTGCTTATGGAAAGCAGCGGGGAAGCCGATGTGGACTTCGTTTCTCGGGATGTCTTTGACCACTGTGCTGCGTGCTCCGGCGACTCCAAGTTCATGGATTGTGATACCTGGGTAGACAAATACGTCGCTTGCCACCCAAGCGCCATCCTTGATAATGATCGGCTTGGTAATCAGGCCGAAGGTAGGGTCGCTGAGCTTGTGGCTGCCAGTGCACAGATAGGAATTCTGTGAGATGACACACTGGCTACCGATAACGATCTCATCCAGACTATAGAATTCAACGTTGTCTCCGATCCAGGAGTGTTCACCGATGGTGACTTTCCATGGATAGGTGAATTTGGCAGTTGGACGAACTCTTACGCCGGGTGCCAGTCTGGCACCAAAGGCATTAAGCAGGAATCGTCTCCAGCCGTACATATTATGCAGCGAGAAACGGAACAGCGTCCCTTGAATGAACCACCAGATCAGGCAGTACCAGCCGGGTTTGCCACGCGAGTATTCTGCCTGTGTGTATTGATCCAGTCTGATTTGCGTCATTTCCGTCTCCTCCCTTCCGGCGGCAGGGCTGCTGCCGCTCTACTCTGCCGGTGCGGACTCGGAATATACCGATGCTTCCGGCTTGCCGCTGATAGCGCGGCGCAGTACTTTGTCGAGCTTACCGGCTACCACTTCGTGGGCACAGTCGCTGACCAGCCATTCCATGGCTCTGACAGGATACGCGCTGTACTGCTGAGGATGAGCAAGAATCTCGTTCAATCCGGCAGCCAGCTCTTTGGGATCGTCATTATCATAAGTAACAAACATATTCTGGTTAATCACATTGATATCGGACACGCCGGAAGTGAGAACCAGCTTGCCGTATTTGATGTATTCCACGACTTTGGACGGGAACGAACATTCACTGAAGCTGATTTTCTCGCGCTGCGTGTTAACGAACAGGTCAGCGGTCTCCATCAGCTGTGCATAATCGTGATCATCCAGGAATCCATGGAAGGTAATCTTGATTTGTGGATTCTGATGGCTCTGGATAAACTGCTTGAGCTTGTCTTCCAGCGGACCGTAACCGGTAATATCGAGCTCCAGCTTGCGGCCGGTGTTCACATAAGGAAGGGCATCCAGCAGAATCTCAATACCGCGATCATAATCCAGTCGTCCGGAGTAGACCATTCGGAACGGGCGCTCGTCCGTTCCCAGATCGACTTCGCGGACCGGTTTCAGTCGGGACGGATGAACCGTACCGCCGCGTACGACAGTGTAGTTATCCGTGCTGACTCTTTTCTTTAGTACCGATGTGACGAGTACGGCACCATCGAGCAGCTTGTTGGCAAATTTCTCAACTGCTACGGATAATTTTTTGTAGTGTTTGTTGGTCTCGGTAACAGCGTAGATACCATCTTCGTATTCCACGATCAGCGGTACGCGATACAGCAGTTTGAACAGGATCGCCGGCAGCGCCGTCTCCAGGCGATAGTTGTAAAACACTACCGCTCTTGGTTCCTTTTTGTGTTCCCGGTTCCAGCGTACGAGCTGGAAAAAGGTAGTGAACAACGTCATCAGCAGGCTCACGCCTTTGAAATCCACTGTTCCGGGATAGACTACTTCACTGTTGTTACCGATGGGATAAGCATCCCTGCTAAACCATTTCATCGTGTTTTGCTTGAGCAGCAGTGGAGAGATTACGGTAATATCATTGCCGCTCTCTTCCATGGCCAGCAAAATGCAATCGATTTTTTTGTTGCCCGCCGTATGCTTGGCGCTATATCCCCTCTTTTGCTGTAACTGGGTGTTGACGTAAGGGGCGACGTATGCGACTGACTTCGTTTCCACGGATTTCACCACTCTCTATCTTTTCGTTTAGTCTCATTCTGCTGGTATCCAGGAACATCAGGACGATGAACACGGGCTGGAACAGCATATTCTCCGTTGAGAAGACAATCACCAGACCGATAAAGATGAGCAGTGTCTGAAACACCCCGCCAATCGGCCTGAGCAGTTGGAAGAAATAATAAATCATTAGAATCAGCAGCAATGGCAGTCCGAACTGATATCCAAAAGTCAGCAGTGAGTTGGAAGAATCGGGTATACCATATCGCTCCATCAGCACTTCATTATTCTGGAATCCCCAGCCCACAAGCGGCTTCTCTACCAGCAGCTGCAGATTGGATGTTGTATCCAATGAACGCCGGTTAAAGGAAGCATTATCATCCTGGAACTTGTCGGTAATGACGCCGCTCTGGACGATGAAGAGTGCGAGCGGGATAAATACAATCAGTGACATGACCATTCGCGCCATCTGCTCGCGCTTGCCGTTGCGAATGACATAAGCCAGGTAAATCAGCGCGCAGATCATATACCCCGAGGTAGACATGGTCGTCAGCAGGGTAGCCGTCAGGATAAGCAGTTTCCATTTCGGCACTTTCCGGTTGGTGAACAGCATCAGGAAAATGCCCAAATTCAGAAACACCTGATAAGCGCCCGGCTCCCAGAAGATTCCCTGGTTACGTGTCATGTTCCACAATCCGTATACATGGAAAGGCGTAATCCGATACGCGCCTCCCCATACCGGAGTCGGCGGAACAAGCTGGCGCACCAGCGCCGCATCCAGCACACCGGCCAGATAAAATGGCATACCCAGCAGGGCAAGGGCCACGATCAGCCACTGATAACTTTTGGCTGCCTGCCGGAGATCGATCCGGTTCAGCACCATGAATACCGCCGCCATCTTGAGAATCAACCCGATATAGCCATTCAGATTATTCTGATACATCAGCATATTAAACAGGAGAAAAATAACGATTAGCAGCAGAATCAGGAACTGTTTGGGTTCAATCCGTTTCGGAAAATAGAACACCAGCGCAATCGCGAATAAAATCATGATGAATTCGGAGTACAGCAGTTTACCGAATAATACAGAGCCCGATGTAATCACAATGAGCATGACGGTCAAAAACGTCAGGAACTTGCTTTTGACCGTGATGTCATTAGGATTGGACAGCGTATATGGATTTAACGTCATTATCATTCACTTCCAAACGTTTGATCACTTTGGCAGGCACTCCGGCTGCAATACAGTTCGGAGGGATCGAGCTTGAGACGATACTGCCTGCGCCGATGATGCTGTTTTTGCCAATCGTCACACCTTTTAACACAATCGAGTTGGCGCCGACCCATACATTGTCTTCGATGGTCGTTGCCGCTGTGCCGATATCGTCAGGCTGCTTGTTAAAGCGCCGTCCTTCCGGCTTGATCGGATGAAAATCCGTATCGCTGATCTGCACATTCACACCCAGCATGACTTCGTTGCCGATATGAACACTCGACATGGCACAGATACTGGCTCCGCTGATGCCTACATCGTTGCCGATTGTAATGCTCGCTCCACTGCGCAGCGTACGAATCACCGTCCGGTGATTCAGCCCGATCGGATTACTGTAATCCGATGAACACAGAATCGCGTTGCTGCCGATCGTAATCTGGCTGCCCGGCTCCTGGTCTACAATCGGCATGCCGACTGCGATCAGGTTGGGACCAAAGGCGATTCGCTGTTCCTTGAATATCCGGCGGGTCATCCAGGTCGAGCATTTCTTGGCTACTTTGCGTTTTACTTTGATAAACGAATTAATCATACAGGCTCCCTGACAAAGAAACGGTTGTAAAAGTCAAAAGTACGCTTGGCATTTTTACGGGCATCAAAGTTCTCTTCGGCAAAGGACAATGCATTCTGTCCCAGCTTCTCGTACAAGGCAGGATCTGTACCAATCTTGATCATGTACTGTGCCATTGCACTGTAATCACCGGCTTCAAACAGATAACCGGTCTTGCCTTGCAGAATCAGTTCATTCGGTCCGCCAATGTTGGTACCGATCGCCGGCTTCTTCATCGCAGCCGCTTCGATAATGCTGCGCGAGAAATGCGGTTCGACGAACGGGCACATCATCACGTTGCTGGCAGCAATCATCTGTGGTACATCATCACGGAAAGCCAGCGGATAGATCTGGTCATTGCCTTTGCAGGCTTCCATGACTTTGTCTTCATACGCATTGTTTTTGTTAAAGTAAAAACCGCCAACGATCAATTTGAATTTCGGATGATCTTTGCTGATTTTGTTGAATGCTTTGACCATATCCAGTACGCCGTTGCCGCTAACGATCCGGCCGATATACAGGAACACGATATCGTCATCCGCCAGTCCCAGCTCTCTGCGTACGCCGGCACCACTTACGTCCGGATTATAGGATTTGAAGTCTACAAAGTTATATACGATTTCCAGTTCGCGGCCTGCACTATCCACTGTCTCGGAATCGAACTGGTCAATAGAGATGTAGCCGTCCACGTATTTGTGATTCATGCGTTTCAGGATATTACCGGCAAAGGAATTCAGCAGCGGCTCGCGCACATGGCAGACCACTTTGGTATCCGGAGATACTTTTTTGGCTGCACGCGCTACCTGGAACAGACAGGTGCTGTTGAGATGAATAATATCCGGTTTGTATTTGCGAATGTATTTTTTAGCCTGAAAATAAGTAGGCAATGCGCCGATCAAGTTACGGACAAACAGTTTCGGTGACATGCCGGATACTGTAGATCCGTGGAAAGGAAACATGCCTTTCGCCACTTCCACCGGTAGTCCGCCGGATTCCAGCAGCTTGACCGCAGGACCATTTCGAATCGTGAGTACATTTCCCTGAAATTTTTGCTTGTCCAGATGACTGATCAGGTAGGTCAGGCTTCTCGGTGCGCCACCCATGTAACCCGAATGATGGACATACAGTACTTTTTTCAATGCCTACGCCTCCTTGTTTCTTTGCTTGAATTTCTTTGCTTAAATTCACTTGAATATGAAGCAGTGTGTTGTATGAGACACCGCTTCGGCATGAGATCGTTCCTTCAGTCGCTGTTAAAAATGATTATCCTGAACTACTGCTTTCAGCAGGGGATATTCATTTTTAAAGGCTTCTTCCGGAACGATTCTCCTGCCTCCGCTCCGGTGCTCTGCCCACCCTCTGCATCACATTCAAAAATATTTAAGAGAAGATATTGCGTCGGCTTACCTCTGGGGTAACCGATCGTCTGGTTGATGTGTATGTTCGTTGGGTTATGTCAGTTGTTGCTATGTCAGTTGTGCGTTATTTCAGATGATTTCAAGCATTTTCAATGACTGGCATTAAGAATGGCAGGTTCCCCTTCACGGGGGAACCTCCGCTTCTTTATTCCTGGTTGGCAGGCAGCTTGGCCTTGCCGGGTTTAAGTTTGGCGATGATTGCTGTGACCGGTGAGATCAGTGTTTTGGACATCATCACGCCGGATACGCGAGTTTCCTTGAACAGGAAGGTAAATGCGTAGCTGGAGACGATGAAGGCCAGTACAGTACCGACAGCTGCTCCGACACCGCCGAACAGCGGGATCAGAATCAGGTTGACGATGATCTTGGTTACTGCGCCCATCACCTGGCTGATCAGTTCGAACCGGTACATGCCTTCGCTGATAATCCATTTGTTCAGCGCTGCTCTCATAAAGATGAACAGGCAGGCCCAGACGTGAATGACCAGGATACCGATCGACTCGATATATTCCTGACCGTACAGAATGGAGATGACCGGCTTGGCCATCAGGGTTACCGCGATACAGATACACAGTGCGAACCAGAACAGCAGATTGTAGAGCTTTTGCAGTTCGGCATTGTATACTTCAGGGCCGAGCTGCTTGTTTTTGATCATACTTGGAAAATAGGAAGCGGCGACGACCGTCGGAATCACGTACCAGACTTCCGACAATCGTGCAGCTACTGCGTAGATCCCAACAGCCGTATCATTGATCATGTAGCTGAGCATGACCTGGTCAATTTTCAGATAAATGATTGTTGAGATACCCGCTACAATTAGCGGCCAAGAGCTGTTTGTTAATCTTTTCCCTAATTTCCAATTAAATGTCCATTTTGTAAGTGAAATCTTCTTTCTCTGGGTAAATAACAGAAAGAGGTACCCGAGAATCAATTCCAGCGCATACGATGCGGCGAACCAGATCAGCGAGGAATGGAACACGATCAGCAGTACTTTCATCACGGAAGTCATCGCAAACGCGATTCCTTTGGCATAGACCGCGTACTTGGCTTCCACCGTAGAGTCAAACCACTGGGAAATGACGTCCAATGGCTGGAACAGCATGTTGGCTGCGATGATGACAATACTCCAGCGAACCATCGGGTCCTGACCGGGAATCATGAAAGCCAGTGCTATCGTAATAGCAAAGGCAATCAATCCGCTACATAGACGCAGTGTAGATACGGTTCCCAGTATTTCATTCTTGTTATCCGGGTCCTGCACCAACTCTTTGACGATGATATTGGCCAGCCCCAGCGGAACAACAGCCGCAATAATCGTTACGAAAGATATCGCAAAATTATATTGTCCGAACTGTTCCGGTCCCAGATAGCGTGCAATCCAGATACTGACGATCAGGTTAATTCCGAGTCGCAGGAATTTGTCCATCAGCTGCCAGTTACTGTTAAAGAAGATTTTGCGTTTCTCCGGGGTCATGGAGAATTTATTCTTTATCTTGGCAATTGCATTAGCCATTCATAATCATCTCACTTAGTAGACAGGTACAGCGGACGGCTTCAGAGAATGTCTCTTCAGGTCAGCGTCAACCATATTTTTTACCAGCTGATCAAATCCGACTTCCAGCTCCCAACCCAGTTGTTCTTTGGCTTTGGTGCAATCGCCGAGCAGCAGATCCACTTCAGCCGGACGTACGAATTTCTCATCGATTACAACGTAGTCTCTCCAGTTCAGACCTACATGGTCGAACGCGATTTGTACCAGTTCTTCAACGGTGTGCATTTCACCAGTGGAGATAACATAATCATCTGGAGTATCCTGTTGCAGCATCAGCCACATTGCTTTTACATAGTCACCGGCAAAGCCCCAGTCACGTTGTGCATCCAGGTTACCCAGACGCAGTTCTTTGGACAGACCCAGTTTGATCTGAGCAACACCGTCGGTTACTTTACGTGTTACGAATTCTAGACCACGACGTGGTGACTCATGGTTGAACAGGATACCGGAGCAAGCAAACATATCAAAGCTTTCACGATAGTTAACTGTGATCCAGTGACCGTACAGTTTTGCTACGCCGTAAGGGCTGCGTGGATAGAAAGGCGTTGTTTCCACTTGCGGAATCGCTTGTACTTTACCGAACATTTCACTGCTGGATGCTTGGTAGAAGCGTGCTTCCGGTTTTACCAGACGTACAGCTTCCAGCATGTTGGTCACGCCCATTGCTGTCATTTGACCCGTAGCAATAGGTTGTGGCCAGGAAGCCGCTACAAAAGATTGTGCTGCCAGGTTGTATACTTCGTCCGGATCGGAGACGCGAACTGCTTCGATCAGGGAAGCCAGATCGCCCAGGTCAGCAGAGATCCATTCGATTTGATCTTTGATATGCTCTACGTTTTCGTAGTTTGGTGTACTTGTTCTGCGGCGTACGCCGTATACTTTGTAGCCTTTTTCCAGCAGAAGCTCTGCCAGGTAAGATCCGTCTTGCCCTGTAACACCAGTGATCAATGCGCTTTTCATAAATTAATTCCCTCCACAGTATGTTTTTATAGTTTAAGTGTGCATTACATAAGAATTGTTCAGATAAAGCCAAAGCTTACTGCTGTACAGCCAGGCTGCTGCGGTAGTCTTCGTATACGGCACGGATGCCTTCTTCCAGCGGGATACTTGCTTTCCAGCCCAGACCGTTGATTTTGGTCGTATCTACCAGTTTGCGCGGTGTACCGTCCGGCACGGAAGAGTTGAATACCAGTTCACCCTCGTAACCCACGATGTTTTTGATCAGCATTGCCAGATCCTTGATCGCGATATCCTCGCCCACACCCACGTTTACAATTTCATTGCCTTCGTAATTGTTCATCAGGAAGATACAAGCGTCTGCCAGGTCGTCGGAGTGCAGGAATTCACGTTTCGGTGTACCTGTACCCCAGATTTCAACGGTTGGGGAGCTCTGCTCTTTGGCTTCGTGAATTTTGCGAACCAGTGCAGGCAGTACATGGGATGTTTTCAGGTCAAAGTTATCGTTCGGGCCATACATATTTGTTGGCATCGCCGAGATAAATTTGGAACCGTACTGACGGTTGTAAGACTCGCACATTTTGATACCGGCAATCTTGGCGATTGCATACGGCTCATTGGTTGGTTCCAGCTCGCCGGTCAGCAGATATTCTTCTTTGAGCGGCTGTGGAGCGAATTTTGGATAGATGCAGGTAGAGCCCAGGAACAGCAATTTCTGTACGCCGTTAAAGTGCGCTGCATCGATAACGTTAGTCTGAATCAGCAGATTGTCGCGAATGAAGTCTGCCGGAAAATCGTTGTTAGCCGCAATTCCACCAACTTTTGCCGCGGCCAGGAAAACATAATCAATCTTTTCCTGTTCAAAAAACGCGTATACCTCGGGCAGCTTGCGCAGATCGAGTTCGGAACTTGTCCGGGTTACCAGATTGGTATAACCCTGATTTTCCAGTGCTCTCAGGATCGCTGATCCTACCAGACCACGATGTCCTGCTACGTAAATTTTGGAATCTTTATTCATTAATGGTCACCTCATCATCGTCGGTATGATTATTTGTTTAAAACGCGTCCTTGGCACCAAACAGTACCTTCACGGTTTTCAGGAGAATAAACAGATCGAACAAAATTCCCCGTTTCTTGATATAGTGCAGATCGAGATCGACCATTTCCTCAAAGCTGAGTTCGTTGCGTCCGCTGACCTGCCATAATCCGGTGCAACCCGGTGTTACGCTCAGGCGCAGCTTGTCGCGCTGGCTGTATTCTTCCACTTCTCTTGGCAGCGGCGGTCTTGGTCCAACCAGACTCATATCTCCGCGCAGTACATTCCAGAGCTGTGGAAGCTCATCGATACTGGTTTTGCGAATAAAGCGTCCGATCCGCGTAATGCGTGGATCGTTCTTCATTTTGAACATGGCACCCTGAATTTCATTCTGGGCCAGCAATTCTTTAAGTCGTTCTTCCGCGTCTGACACCATGGACCTGAATTTGTACATCCGGAAAGTCTGCTCGTCTTTACCGACGCGGGTCTGATAAAAGAACACCTTTCCTTTCGGGTCTTCTAGCTTGATCAAAATGCCAAGTACAATAAAGAGTGGTGATAGAACGATCAAGCCCAGCAAAGAGCAAATGATATCGAGTGTGCGTTTGACCATCATGTAGAACCGGAGCTTGGCCGACATACTACCGACATGTGTCGCATAAAACTCGCTATAGCTCGCTAAAGCTTCCGCTTCACTCCCTTGTCTTGGAGTCATTAGCTCTCACCTCTTGCTATGAGCGCTTCCTCCTGCATCTCCCGCTCGATTACAGCTTTGAGAGAAGACAGAAGAGGCGCCTTAAGATCATCATTCTTCAAAGCGAATTCAATAGTAGTTTGAATAAAGCCCAGTTTCTCACCCACATCAAAGCGGGTTCCCTGGAAGTCATAAGCGAATACTTCCTGCAGTTCATTCAGACGCTGAATCGCATCGGTAAGCTGAATTTCACCACCGGCTCCTACTTCCTGTGCACCGAGGAATTCGAAAATTTCTGGTGTCAGTACGTAGCGGCCCATGATCGCCAGATTGGATGGTGCTGTACCGGCGGCAGGTTTCTCCACGAATTGGCGCACCTGATGCAGACGGCCAAATTGTTCAATCGGATCGATAATCCCATAACGGTGTGTCTGATTCTCGGGTACAGTCTGTACGCCAATCACCGATTTTTCCGTCATTTCATATTGCTCAATCAACTGACGTGTGCAAGGTGTATCGGATTCGACGATATCATCGCCCAGCAGAACCGCAAACGGCTCGTCTCCGATAAAGTTGCGTGCACACCATACGGCATGACCCAGACCTTTTGGTTCTTTTTGGCGGATATAGTGAATATCCACTTTGGAAGACTTCTGTACTTCATCCAGCAGATCCAGCTTGCCTTTTTCCAGCAGTGTCGCTTCCAGTTCAAACGCGTTATCAAAATGATCTTCAATTGCGCGTTTTCCTTTACCGGTTACGATAATGATGTCTTCAATACCCGAAGCGATTGCTTCTTCTACAATGTACTGAATCGTTGGCTTGTCCACGATGGGCAGCATTTCCTTGGGCATAGCCTTTGTTGCAGGTAAAAAGCGAGTTCCAAGTCCTGCAGCCGGAATGATTGCTTTACGAACCTTCTTCATAAGATCACACCCTATCCTTTTTTTGTTGTTTCTGTCATGCTGACCAAGTTGCACTTATGTAGGAACCGTAATCCCAGAACCCCTTGTCCTGGCAATTACAGCGCCCGCCGGTCTACTGGAGCATAGAATTTTCTGAAAATACGCGTTATAGTCTCTCCATGTATGTTTACCTATAACGCGTGTTTTCAGCGTCATTCATCGGACCGGCTTCAAACAGACGCCGGGCATTCAACCCGTCCTCATCATCATACCTTTGACGATAAACGTCTAAGGCTGCATGGCAGCCCACAGCATGACCGAGTGCCTCCGGTGATATGGGTGCAGGAGACATTACCCCAAGCTTGGCCTGTACAGATGAGAAGCAAACTACATGGAGATGGAATTGCCTTATTTATTGTTCGTGGTACGCGCTCGCCAGAGTCTTGCGGTTAGCCTGATTCAGTACGGCTCCCAATAGTTGGGCGCCTACAAATTCCAGGCTGGACATCGCTTTGGCAATATCCTTGCGGCTTTCGCCTCCTGCTTTGATGACCAGCACCACACCATCACACAGCGGTGTAGCTACCTGGGCATCTGTAAATGGCAGAATCGGCGGCGTATCCAGAATAACCAGATCGTATTGCGACTTCACTTCGTCCATCAGGGCTTCCATTTGACGGGAACCCAGGATCTCGGATGGATTCGGCGGGACAGGACCTGATGTCAGCACACTCAGGTTCATTGTCCGGCTCTGCTGGATATTTTTCTCCAGCTCGGCGGTATTGAACAATACATTAGATAATCCTTTGTCATTCGATACATTGAAGATTTTGTGCATAGCCGGGTTGCGCAGATCGCCATCGACGATCAGTACGCTGCGGCCGGTCTCCGCATAAGCAATCGCCAGATTGGCGACGGTCGTACTTTTGCCTTCACCGAGTGCTGCCGAGGTGACCATAATGCTCTTCACTCTGGCATCCAGCCGGGAGAAATCTATATTGGTACGCAGCCCTTTATAGGATTCTGCGATCAACGACTTGGGATTCTGTTTTGTAATCAGCGGCCATTTAAGTGTGGTTGGCACGTTCTCCACCTCCTACAAGAGGTTTGGCAGGCATAGTATTTTTGGCTTCCATGTCTTCCTCTTTGATTTTGGCGATAACGCCCAGTACCGGTAGCCCCAGTACATCACGGATATCTTCTTCCGTTTTGATGGAATCATCCATGTACTCCAGCAGGAAGGCAACTGCAATACCAATCACTACAGATAGTACAAGAGCAATCAGTACGAACAGCAGTGGGCTCTTCGTAATTGGTGGTGCGGATGATGATGGGTCAGCCTGATCCAGCACCGTAATATTATCAAGTTTCATGATCTGCGGAATCTCGCGCTTGAATACAGTAGCTACAGCATTTACTGTTTCTGCGGCACGCTGGTAAGAAGTATCCGTTACCGTCAACGACATAACCTGCGTCTCATCCACTGAATTTACATTAATGCTGTTAATCAGCTGATTAGCCGTCAATCCGAGTTTTGGATTCTCTTGCGCCACTTTATTCATGATGGCAGGTGTTTTGATAATCTGCTCATACGTCTTGATCAGTTGAATATTGGAATTGATCGTTCCCAGATCCAGCTGATTGGCCGGTTCACCGTTCGTATTGCTCGGTGTGCTGTTCACCACCAGCTTGGCTGTGGCGGTGTACATCGGCGTGTTCGTCATGAAACCGTAGATCCCAGTTCCCGCCGTAATCACCACGACGATAAGAAGCACCAGCCAGAGACGCTTCTTGATGATATTAAAATACTGTTTAATCTCCACTATAGTTCCTCCAATTACTGTTAAATTAAGCAGTGCATCGGGCGTGACCAGTAAAGTTCCTGCATTCCCCTTTCTTCTCGTCTTTTTCAGAAAAGACAGCCGCCTCTTCTGTACCCCTCGAATAACGTGTATCCCTCTTGGTTACATTTTGTCATTCTGAAATTACAAATTTGTAACATCTACAAAATAGAAAATAACGGCGATCACTTCATTGCTGAATAAGAGAGAATGCCGTCCTGTATAGTATGACTGTCGTAAAGCCCGAAAAGTTACTTTGTCATCCATGCTTGTTTTTAATTTTATAACAGATTGGTTACAACAGGATCAAGTTTCAGTCCAACATCACACTGCTGCTCATGATCACTATTGCCGATATGGCAGCCTGTCCAGCGTATGCATCTGCGAGCTGGCGGCACTGCCTTACAGGCTTTGATATTCAATCCAAATGTTATTCATTTTGAATAACTTATGCGCTCATTATAATCCTTCATGAAAACTTTGTAAACCACCTCTACTTGCGTAAATGATTACATTTCTCGTTTTCAGAGAGCTTGATTACCCTGTGCTGTGATGAATCCTTCCAGCGTACCACCACTATTTATATGTTCCATCAGATCGTTTACGCTGCATTTCATACCCATGTTCTGGAAGATCATGTCGAGCAGCAGTGCAACATTGATGCTTTGTTTGCCATTGTCTGGTAATGGACGATATGTTTTATCCTCGTAAATCCCGTGGTAGTAGGTAATTTCGTGGTTTGAAGGATATTGGGCCAGAGACAACAAATCGGTAAGAGGTTCGATCGAGTCCGAAGTCTGTGTAGGCTGGAGCGTAGGGTCTGCAGCAAGTTTGTGAAAAAATGTTTTGACCTCATGCTTCTTTTCAATCCAGTTGTTATTAAGGACATGCTGATTTCTCACCATCAATTCCCTCCTATAAATCCACTTATCTTTTATTCGTTTTGAATAATTATAAAATAGGTTATCTAAAAATCATGTCGAACGCTAGGATAAAAATAAAACTTTATTTATTTAATTTTCGACTTTCTATACCTTTAGTAGTGAGTATTAAGCAATAGGTATTGTCGGATTTTTCACCTTTAGTCTCGGTTTTAATTGGTTACAAAAAGTTTACAGGTCTTTTTGTCTAGTACCTTAACAAAAAAGGCTTATCTGGTAATTTAAACAGTTTTTTAATTCTGACACAGGTAATTTTTGTTAATTCATTCGTTTAGCTATTTTTGTGTTACTCATGTATCCGTTTTCATTTATTGATATATATAGCATTGTTGTGAAAATGATTGGAAGCGGATGATTTTTTTATAACCTGTGCTAAAATGAGATTTATCCAAAAAGAGAGCAGTAATCCTCCATCTTTATAGAAACGACAACATTTTCTATCTTTTTGGAGTTTTTTGCCAATTTTCTGATAAAAAGGAGCTAAGAACTATGGGTTTAATTAAGGAATTCAAGGAATTTGCAGTGCGGGGCAATGTAATTGACCTTGCAGTAGGTGTAATTATCGGAGCAGCGTTCGGTAAAATTGTAACATCCCTGGTAAATGATATTATTATGCCGCCTGTCGGCAAGCTGCTTGGTGGTGTGAACTTTGCCGATCGGTTTTGGGATTTGGATAGTCTAACCGGTAGCACCAAAAAATATGCTTCATTAACCGAAGCACAGCAGGCTGGAGCGGCAGTTATTGCATACGGACAGTTCATTAATACGGTTATCGACTTTCTGATCGTTGCGATGTGTGTCTTTTTCCTGGTCAAAGGCGTCAATATGCTCAAACGCAAAGAGCATGCCAAACCAGAGCCGGAAAAAACAACCAAAGAATGTCCATACTGCCTTAACGAGATTGCTCTCAAAGCAACACGCTGCTCGCATTGCACTTCCGAAGTGTAAATATATATCCTGCAAAAGGCATTGTTTCTATTAAACCATACACTCGTTTTGACACTTTGCACAAATACGCAAAAAAAGCGCCCTTTTCCGTTGCCGGAAAACCAGGGCGCTTTATTTTGGACAGGATCTATATCCTGCAGCTTATTTTTCTACTTCTGCAGAATCAGTGCTTGATTAGATCGGCCGGTTCTGATTAGGCAGAAGATTGGATAATAAATTCTTGAGGTCCCGGTCTTCGGTAAACTTTTGTTCACCGGTATCGAGCTCCCGAATACGAATATATTCAAAAGTAGACGATGCACCTGCAGGTAAAAAGCGCATCGGATCGGCAGGATCGGCTGTCACCTGATAGCTCATATCCTTAAACATTCCGATTAACTGTTCGGTTCCCGGCATAGCATCCTGGTCTACAAATACCAACCCTCGCAGTGATTTGATCTCATGAGGATATACGACGTCAAACTTTACGATACATTCCATAATAGTTATCATCCTTTCATTCGTGGTGTGTTACGGAATTGTAAATATTCCGTCGTCTCCGCTACGTATGATCCGGAGATAATAGCAGTATATTACTTCTTGTTTACAATCGACAGCCGGGTGTGAATCCGCTCCCTATTATAATAGAAGAAACTCGTTCAAAAGAATATGAATTATTTAACTTTGAAGCAACCGGAAAGGATAAAAAGAAGTAAATTCTTTATCCATTTTGGAAGGTTTGTCAGACCTCGATTTACTCCTCCAGCGGCAGCAGACCCGGCAGATAACGCTCCAGAATACGACCATACCCTGTGCCATAACGACGGATTAGTTCTTCGCCCAGATCATTTTCCATCTCATACAGGATCACTTCCTGGGAAAAATGCTGAAGCAGCAGCTCGGCCATCAGTGGATGCTCGGTGACCATTGCCTGGGCAGGCATGGTGTCGCTACGCATCCCGACTATACACCATCGGCGGTCGATCACCAGCCAGAATTTGCGCCCGCTGATTCCTTCACGCAGCATTCGGATGCCAGGATGACCTTCTTCTTCTCCCCCTTCAAAAGACCAGAGCACCCGCACACCGCGCTGCTCGGCCTGCTCCAACTGGGGACGGAACCAGGCTGCTTCCTGCTGCCAGATTGCTGCGATAATCTCATCCTCTGCCCGTTCCAGTTCACGGCTCAGAATCTCCATAATCCGGCGCTCTCCTTCTACGCTGTAAAAGGCAGGCGGGTCCTCCTTGTGACTGGGCATCGCCTGCTCCAGATAGGAGAGCGATTCACCGATCTGACCGGCAATCATACGGGTAAGCTCTTTGACAGGGAGCACGCTGTAGCGAGCAGGTTCACCCGGTGTCAGCTGTACGACTCCGCGAGTCGATAGACGCTGCAAAGTAGCATAGACATTCGAACGGGAGACACCGATTCGTTTGGCGACCTCGTACCCCGACTGTGTTCCCTGCTGTGCCAGGGCTATAATCACCTTGGCCTCCAGCTCGGTAAATCCCAGATTACGCAAATGATTGAGCAACTGTTCCATCAGGCATTCCATCCTCTCCGGTTGGCTTGCAGTCTGATCCAAGTGATGTCTATGTATGAGACAACAGGCTGATCACTATGCGATGATCAGCCTGCCTGCTGCATTATATCTGCTCTGTTCCACAATGCGGGCACCATTTGGAGCCTTTTTGCAGTACCTGTCCGCATGACTGACAGTGAAAAGTATCTGTCTCCACTTCGTCGTCAAATTCCATTTCCAGCGGCTCGGTAACGGTTACTACCTTTTTCACAGGTTCCTGACGTACAGTCTGTGGTTCACTTTGCACCGTACGCTGCTGCTCCGGGGCAGCTGTGGCAGCGACAGCAGGCACTTCTTCTTCCGGTTCTTCTTCATGCTCGATACCCAGATCCTGCTTCCAGGAACGAACAAGACGATCCAGCTCTTCCTGACGCTCGCGTTCTTCGCGCAGACGGGCTGCCCGGCGGCGTTCGGCTTCGTCCGCTGTCAATTCCTCCTGCTCGTATTCCTCTTCTTCCGGTTCGTGTACCGAAGAATCGGTCGGGAATACAATAGGTTCGTCGCGTATGATATCCCGTTCGCGCTGGAATTCTTCCCGATTTTCACGAGGCATCTCCAGCTTTTCCATTTTGCGTCCGCAATTCGGGCAGAAATTCGCATCCAATGCCACGACTGTACCGCATTCGCAGACACGTTCATTTCTAAGTATCGCTATCCGTGTACGGATTTCTTCAATTTCTTCATTAAGAAGATCGCATGCCTTGCACAACTCAGTCATCTCTTCTTCGGCAATAGACATATCACCTGCGCGGTACCCTTCGTAAAAGACTTCACCCATGCGCAGATAATGAACTCCGATCTCTCGTTCAATATCTACAATATGGCCGTTCATACGGTTTACTTCCACTGCATTTTGCGCCCGTTCGGTCGCTTTTCCGGCACCGCTTTTCAGCCGTTGTAACAAATTCATGACTGTTCTCCTCCTCTAATTGCACCATCTCACTGTACACCTATAGTGAACGGTTGTACCTGTTACATTACATTTTTTGATGAAGTTCCATATTGGGGATTACTCATCGGTTATACATCCATTATAATAGAAGGATATGCATAACAGTACCCGTATATAGGTTGATACAACCCTATCATACCAAATTTCTGCCTCACTTGAAAAAAGTGACGCCGGAAAGGAAGATTACCTGTTGAAAGACACGATGACCAAACAAGCTCTCCGACCTCAAGGTATCCCTGTTCATACCCCGCTGCCGGCCGCCAAACCGGCTCCTGCTGATACAAGTATTACCCTGGTTCCCGATTATGCGGAGGACGCAGCCTTTTTCCGTGCGTTGGAACAGCAGGGCATTCTGCTGAATGCGCCGCAGATAGAAGCCGTTCGTCATGGCGAAGGCCCGCTGCTCACACTGGCTGGTGCAGGATGCGGCAAAACGACTGTCCTCACAGCACGCGCCGGTTACCTGTTATCTGTACGCAAAGTCGATCCGCAGCATATTCTGCTGGTTACCTTTACGACCAAGGCTGCTGCCGAGATGAAATCACGGATCGCTGCGCTGCCAGGTGTCAGTGCCAGAACTGCGCGTGCTGTTGAAGCGCGTACTTTTCATGCGTTTGGCCTGCTTCTGCTGCGCCGTTACGGTAATCTCAAGGAAGATATTTTCGGGGATGCCCGTGCCCAGCATGCGGTTCTTCAGCGTCTGCGCCGGGAGATTGGCTCCACCAGCATCACGCCGCCGGAGACGTTGCTCGCTACCTTGTCCGCAATCAAGCTGGAAGGCGGTTCGGCAGATGATCTGCCAAAGGATACGCCGGAAGAACGGGATCGCTGTGCACTATTGTGCCGCTATGAGGAATGGAAACAGGAGCATCGCAAAATTGATTTTGATGATATTCTGCTGCGTACCGAGCAGCTGCTCAAAGACCCGGATCTGCTGGTAATGCTGCAGGAGCGGTTCCGCTATATTATGGTGGATGAATTTCAGGATACGAATCGTCTGCAATATGAGATGGTTCGCCGCCTCGCCGCGAATCACCGCAATCTGATGGTAGTCGGTGATGATGACCAAACCATTTATTCCTTTAATGGAGCCAAACAGGAATATATTCTCGATTTCCCCAAAGAATATCCCGGCACGCGCATTATCGCACTGGATATTAACTACCGCAGCCATCCGCAGATTCTGGGCCTCGGCGTCAAGCTGATTGCCCATAATGAAGCCCGACATGACAAAACGCTGCAAGCCGGTGCATCTGCCGGCCAGAGTCCGCTGTATATCCGGCCGGCCCATGCTGATGAAGAAGCCGACGAAATTGTGAAAAGGCTCAAAATCCAGCAGAACGAAGGTCGTTCACTCGGCGATGTGGCTATTTTGCACCGAACGGTCAGTGGCACACGGGCGATCGCCGAACGACTGCTGATGGAGGATATTCCATTTATCCAGTACGGGGAAGCGCCGGTATTCTACGACCATGCGCTGATTCGGCCGGTTATGGATCATCTACGGCTGTCCGTAAACTCACGACGGATGGATGCTCTGCCCGGCGTGATTGGGCCGCTTTATATCTCACGGGATGCCGGTATGGAGCATATTATGAGCCAGGAGCAAAAGCAGGCCAAAAAATATCCACTGATCCACCTTTTCCACTGGGAGCGGCTGCAATCGTTCCAGCGCCAGCAGGTCAAGGACCGGATCGTGTTTCTGAAAAAGATCAAAGAAATGAAGCCGCTGTATGCGATTCGCGAGATCCGCCGCGTCTTTTATGACAAGTTCGCCAGCGCCGACTTTAGTGGCCCGGCTACCCGGCACAAGGACAATATTCGCGAGACACTCGACGAGCTGGAAAGTGCAGCAGGCAAATTCGGCACTGTGGAAGAAATGGTCAAATTTGCCGATGAACTGTCCGCCAAGCGGGAACAAATGCTTGAGCTGATGAAGCAGGAAGCGCCAGAAGGTGTACATCTGATGACTGTGCACCGGGCCAAAGGTCTGGAGTTCCCCTGTGTCTATCTGCTGGGCGCCTCGGAAGGCATTTTGCCGCACAAAGCAGCCTTGCAGGAAGAAGCTCCCGAGGATGTCAAAGCCGGACAGGGATTCACTGGCCCCGATCCCGAGGGCAAGCTGATGCAGGCTGCTCTGGAGGAAGAACGGCGAATCGCTTATGTAGCCGTTACCCGTGCCAAGCACGAGCTGTATATTTCTTCACCGGTGATGCATCATGGCAAAACGGTACCGCCTTCACGTTTTTTGCTGGAAGCTTTTCAGTAAAATCGACTGATCCGGTATATCAAGCCGACCAAACCACTATGGATAAAAACACAAAAAAACTGCCTGCTGAATACGATCAGCGGCAGTTTTTTGTGTTTTTCATTCTTTCTTGTCAGGAAGCTACCGGGTCCAGCGTGATACCCTCAACCCGCAGCGCACCTGTCTGCCAGCCGTACTGCAGAATAACTGTACCGACTGCCACACCATCCGACATTTGGGCCGCCACTTCGGCATTCAGCTTGTTATGATCATCCACATAATAGCGGATCACCGAACCAAACTGCGGCAGCTCCGATGAATGGGCTGTATTGACCGGCAGAGCTACAGGTGATTGTCCGGGCACGCGAGCCTGTATGATCTGTCTGCCGTCCTGATGCAAAATAGAAAAGGATACCTGATCGCGCGTATAGTCCAGCGGGTCCTGTACTTCCAGCTCACGGGTACTGTTCCAGTCTACAATATGTGGCTCGGTAATATACATGCCTGTGCCGTAACCCCGGGTCGTTACAACTACCGCTTCCGCTTCGCCATCTTCATTGAGATCGGTCTGATAGACCAGCGGTTCATAACCGGGACTGCTGACTGTCTGCCAATCATAATCCCGGCTGATACCGGTTTTTTCATTTTCAACGGTTATATGATGATAGACCCCATCGCTGTTCTGAGTTGCATACAGACGGATCGGACCTTCCTGAACCAGTGGCGCAGCTGACGAGTGGGCTGGTGAAGACGAATCATCCGGAGATGGGGCCGGACTGAACGTGCATCCTGTCGTTTCCAGCAGTACAAAAGCGGCAAGTATCGTCAAAAACCGCCGATGGTTCATGAATGTTCCCCCTTTGCTCTGAAGATAAATGCAGATCACCATACCAGCCTCAGAATAAAGTAGGATTACTATCGCTTATTTCATGAAAAGCTGAATTCATTTATGGAGTGAATCTGAGTGTATTGGATAGGCTTTGCGTCGTTTTAGTTTACTGCTTGATCTTGTCCTGGTCAAAATATTCTTCCAGTGTCAGGTCTTTGGCAGTCACGTCCTGTGCCACTTCTTTGCCGACATAGCGGATATGCCATGGTTCCCAGGTGTACCCGGTAATAGCATCGGCGCCTTTTTTGTAACGGATAACGAATCCGTATTCTGCCGCATGCTGCTTCAGCCATTTGCCTTCGGCTGTTTTACCAAAGCTCTGTTCCAGTCCGTAACCGATACCCGGGCCGGATACATCGATAGCCAGACCCGTCTGATGTTCGCTTGTACCGGGACGTGCGCTGACACGATCGGTGTACGCTTTGCCTTTGGTTGCTACATTATTATTGTAAATGGATACCTGGCGTTTGTAGGAACGATAGCCGGATACCGCACGCAGATCGAGATCGTCAGACTTGGCTGCCTTAAACAGTTTTTCCAGTGCTCCTGCGGCTTCTTTGCGCATATGGCTTTTCTCCAGAACACCGTCATAAGAAAAGGCAACATCGGGAACGACCAGATCCGGCGGCTCATAGCCGTCCGGCAGATACCGATCCTTGTTCACAATAACGGTCATGGATTCCGGATTGGTTACTACGTCCTTGCCATCTACTTTTTTGATCGTGGATTGCAGGGAGCTTTCCTCCCGCTGCGCAGTCAGATCGGCACTTCCATCTGTAGAAGCACTGGTTTGTTTGCTACCGGCTGTCGACGGCTGGCCTGCCGTATTGTCCGCTGGAGCAGTTGTATTACTGCCTGTGCTACTGTTGGTTCCGCTGGCTGCAGTTCCTTCTGCCGCAGGTGCCGATGTACTGCCTGTCTGCGGAGCTGCTGCTGAATCGGTACTGCTGTCCGCAGCACCACAGCCTGCCAGCAGTAGACCCGATACTAGTACTCCTGCCGGAATCATCACTTTCCATCCTGTTCGTTTGTGCTTATCCATCATGATAAATCTCCTTTGCTCACTGCCTCCATCGGGAAGAAAACAGAGCCGGTTCTACCTACCGGCTCCATACGGTGATCCTTATTTTTTGCTCTGCCGGGACATATGGCGCTGCCTGATACGGTCAGCCACTTTGCGGCGTACTTCCTCATATCCATCCATGGCGCCTTTGACTTCGGGCAGCAATGTCTGCAGATCCGGCATCGTCTCCTCACCGGGAGAAGGCGTATATACAACCAGTGTAGCGTTTTTCTTTAATTGCTGCTGCCAGCTATTATTGGCATTTTGTAAATATTCCTCGACTTCCGTCAAACCTTCGCCCAGTTGATGCAATGTTCCTGCTGCAGCAGATTCTGCCAGCAGACTGCCCAGACTCGGTTCATCGGACAGGGTAGCTACCGCCTCGTCCTCCTGTTCGGAGACGCTCCATTCGGCAGGTGCCGGCAGCTGCTGTCCCCATTGCTGCCATATTTCGCGCAGCAGCTTGTCCGTACTCCAGCCAGCCAGATGCCAGGCAAGCAGCGGCTGGTGATTCAACTGCTCCCAGGCATGGCCCAGCAGCATCTGAATCTGCTGTTCCTCCGCTTGCCGATCATTTTCGGCTGTAAGATAAGCAGCCAGATCCTCGTTGGTATGCAGATACGGCGTACAAGAAGAAAGTACTTCGGCTACAGTCGCATCTGCTGGCAGTTCATGCACATAGTCCAGTCCGATCGCGGACAACAGGGACGAACTGACAGGAGATGATCCATCCTCGTTCGCTCCTGCTTCTTCCCGCAGTGCATCTCGCAGCAGCAAATATACCTTTTGCGCTGAGGCACTGAGACTGTTCAGCAGATGACGCTGTTCCTGTGCAGAAGGCGGCTGAATCAGAATTGTTACCGGTTCGCCGGCTGATTCCGTATCGCCCGACTGCTGGATTGTTCCGTGGATCATGCCCTCTGCAATGCGGCAGTCCCGGATCGTCCATTCCTGTGTACTCATTCGTCAGCCCCCCATTCTGCAGATTGCAGGGAGACCAGCTGCTTCAGCTCTTCATCCGACATTTCGGTCAGCCACTGCTCGCCTGCACCTACCACTTGCTCGGCCAGTGATTTTTTGCTTTCGATCAATTCATCGATCCGCTCTTCCAGGGTTCCCTGACAGATCAGCTTGTGTACCTGTACATTGCGCTGCTGTCCGATCCGGAAGACCCGGTCGGTCGCCTGGTTCTCAACAGCGGGATTCCACCAGCGGTCATAGTGAATAACATGATTGGCACGGGTCAGATTGAGTCCGACGCCTCCGGCTTTGAGTGAAAGCACGAATAACGGAGGTCCTTCGCCCTGCTGGAATAAACTGATCATCTCGTCACGGTTGGCTTTGCTGACACCGCCATGCAGGAAAAATGGCTCCTCGCCATAATGCTTGCTCAGACGCGCGGTCAGCAGCTCGCCCATTTCGACATACTGGGTAAATACAAGCGCGGCTTCCCCGCTGTCCCGAATCATATCGAGCAGTTCGATCAGACGCGCCATTTTACCGGAGCGTTCCTGCTTGCCTGTGTCCCCTTTGCCGGTGTTATGCAGCAGATATGGATGATCACAGATTTGCTTGAGTTTGGTCAGGGAAGACAGCACAATCCCTTTGCGCGTAATACCTTCGGTATTGCTCATGCGGCCCAGCATATCAGAGACGACGCTCTGATACATGCCAGCCTGCTCTACGGTCATATAGCAGTAGGACTTCAGCTCGATCTTGTCCGGCAGATCCCGGCGGATATCCGGATCGCTTTTGAGACGACGCAGCATAAATGGAGATACCAGCTTGCGCAGTGTCGACAGCTTGCTCTCCATTTCCTGACCGGCGCCTGTATTGTAGTTATGCCGGAACGACGAAGCTGTTCCCAGATAACCCGGATTCAGAAATTGGAAAATAGACCACAGTTCGCTCAGTCGGTTCTCCACCGGCGTACCGGTCATGGCAATCCGGTGCGGCGCATTCAGTTTCATAACGCTCTGCGCCTGCTTGGTGCGGTAGTTCTTGATATACTGCGCTTCATCGAGAATGATCGATGACCATTCGATCTGGCGCAGATCTTCGCCGTCCCGGCCAGCCAGATGATACGTGGTCAGCACAATATCATGCGATCGGGCTTCTGCGGCAAATTCCTCGCCGCGTGGACGACGACTACCATGGTGAATGTATAGCTGCATTTCCGGTGCGAAGCGTTCCAGCTCACGCTGCCAGTTGCCCAGCAGTGAAGTAGGACAAACGATCAATCTTGGCGCTGTCACCGGCTGGTCCAGCATACAGGTAATTACCTGGACGGTTTTCCCCAGACCCATATCATCTGCCAGACACGCACCAAATCCCAGATCCCGCATTGTGGCCAGCCACTGGAATCCCCGCTCCTGATAAGGACGCAATGTACCATGCAGTCCTTCAGGTACTGTTCGTTTTTCTACATCTCGCCATCCGCTGCCTTCCATCAGATTGGTCAGCATCGGATTGGTCTCGATCTCGAAAATATGCAGACCGTTCCAGAGTGCATCTTCTTCTTCGGCATAGATATGCATTAATTCATTAAAGGAAATCTCGCCTTCTTCATGACGACGGATAAAACGCAGCACCTGCTTGATCTCGTTCAGATCGACTTCGATCCAGCCACCATCAAGCGGAATAATCGGTACTCCGTTTTTGACAATCTCGGCCATCTCTGCAGCAGTCAGCGTTCTGCCATCCAGTACAGCCTGCGGTTCAAAGGATACCATCTGCTCCATCCCAAGTCGGGTATTTTCACTGGAGCTGCGGTTTTCCTGCGGCTGGGGTGATTTGACTTTCAGCTTCAGTCCTGCGCGCTTTTTGCCTTCGCGTGTCCAGCGCGATGGAATCTGTACGGTAATGCCTGCTTTGCGCAGGCGAGGAATATCTTCCTTGAGGAAAGCATAGACATCGCCTGCTTCCATCATGCCGCCGACCGGACTCGCCGTACGGATAAACAGCGACACAATAGGTGAACACTCCGCAGCACGTCCCAGCTGCATCAACAGACGCTGCTGTACCTGCTCATAAGTACGTCCCCGTACAACCATACGGGTCTCCGGCTGCTTCCACAGCATCGCTGCCGGCAGCAGCACAGCAGGATCGGATTCGTCGGTCGCCCAAAAGGACATCCGCCACTGCGGCAGCATATCCGACGGCATCTGTGCAGCTTTGGACTCCCGGTTCTCCAGCGGCGGTTCCAGACGAACGACGAGTCCCAGCTCGCCAATCCGCTCTTCCAGAACGCCTGCCTCGGGAAGAGGTACTTCCGCGCCATTATGATCCCGAATCTCTTCTTCCAGCTCTGCCATATCCTCTGCGGTGCCCTGAACAGCCAGTTCTGCTGTAGCATCGAACATGGTATTCCACCACAGATGTGCATGCGGAGAAGAACCTCTGCGATAATTTGCCTGGTATGCACGGAACTTGCCATAACCGGCATCCCGGAACATCCGGCGTACTTCCGCATCAATCATCGCTACCAGGAACGAGTGCAGCACTTCCGCCCGTGCCTGGGAAATGCCGGCCGGTTCGCCGGCTGCAAACAGTGACAGGGCAGATAATCCGATCATTGGAATCGACTCCGCCAGACGCGCGAACATTTCGCGGTCTTCTCCTGTCAGTAGCGGCTTCCATACACCGCGCAGTGAAGCCTGCGAGCTGCGTCTGCCTGTACCGGCAATGACGCGGCTATCCGGCAGAATCTTGCCTTCACGCAGCAGTTTTTCGGCGAATTTCGCAGCAATATGCCAGTACCGCATCTCTGCACCAGCCTGAATTCCCTGACGGGCTACCAGCTTCTCGTCCCATTCGAGCAGCAAATCATACGCCTGCTCGGCAGAGAGCGCCAGTCCTTCTACCATACGTCCTGGCAGCCTTTTATTGCGGCCAGCCCGGCGTGAGAATGTCTCTTTGGATGCCGTATTGACCGGGCCTGATTTCAGTTCGGCCAGACGCAGTCCGGATTGTACAAAAGGACGCCGCCCTGCAGGCAACTCCATTCTGCGCATTACTTTCATCCATGCATCCACTTTGGGCTCCGACATTTCACCGGAAAAACAAAAAAATACGTCTCCAATCCATATTCCATATAACGGTTGATCCATCATTGTCTCCCGTCCATCTCGGTCAAATCTTTACGATTGTAATAGTTAGTGTGTATTCTCATAACAGGATATTCCTCTCCTTACGGTAAGCAAGCCTTCAGGCCATCCTGTGCATGGCATCTGCTTTCTGGATAAATGCGAATAAAGCAGGTATCTTATCTATTATAAGGTTGGATGTTCGAAAATTCCATATACACTGTCAAAAATACAATAAATATCAGGAGGAAGATGTTCATGAGCGATGACATTTTGCTTGAAGTGATTGCGACGACTCCCGAAGATGCCCGGATTGCAGCCGCAGCAGGAGCCAACCGCATCGAATTGATCGCCTCCCAGCAGGAAGGCGGATTGACTCCTCCACTCGATCTAATACAGCAGATTACAGCCGAGAGCCCTATACCGGTTAACGTCATGATTCGTCCACACAGCCGCAGCTTTTATTATACGCCGGAAGAGTTGGGACAAATGGTGCATGATATCCGGCAGATCGCTGCGCATACACAGGCTTCGGCGCTGGTACTGGGTGTACTGAATGCGTCCGGTCAGATCGACGAACCGGCTCTGCAGCAGCTTCTGGCAGCAGCGGACGGGCTGCCTGTTACTTTTCACCGGGCTTTTGATGAAATTGCGGATCAGGAACAGGCGCTGTATACACTGTCCCGCTACCCGTCTATCACGCGTATTCTGACATCGGGCGGTCAAGCTTCTGTACTGGATGCAAAAGATACCATTATCCGGCTGAACCGGATTGCCCAGCAGCAGCAGATTGGCCTGATCGCTGGTGCCGGGCTTACACTGGAATCGCTGGACGAGTTTGTTCGCGGGACCGGCGTACAGGAAGTCCATCTGGGCAGCGCTGTCCGGCAGGATAGCAATATTCATCTGCCTCTGGATGCAAAGCGCATCCGCCAGGCCAAAGCAGCCTTGTTAGTCAGATAGTACGATGTCTACTACAATGTCTTCATCCTACACAAATATACCCGGCAGGCAGGTTATGATACTGCTTGTCGGGTATATTTGTGATATTTATAAATTCAGGTTTGATTTCTCATGCGGTGGTTCTGCATTGCTATCCGCGCTGCTCCGACCATACCGGCCTGATTGCCGAGCAGGGCAGGCTCCAGCAACACCGGTCTGCCGCCCAGTTCATCAATACGCTGGATCAGCAGCGGCCACCATGTTTCACGTGTAACAATAACGCCTCCGCCAATAATAACAGCCTGCGGATCAAAAATCTGATCCATATTGATAATGGTACTCGCAAAATCGTTGATCCAGTTATCCAGCAAATAACGGGCTTCGGCATCCCCTGTCCGCGCGGCATCCATCAGATCGGATAATCCCCAGCCAGCATGGTAATCGGCCGCAATCCGGTTCAGTGCCTTGCCGGAAATATACTGCTCCACACAGCCCTTTTTGCCGCAGTTGCATTGACGACCTCCGGGATGAAGAATCATATGCCCCAGCTCACCGGCGCCGCCGTACTGTCCGGAAATAATCTCGCCGTAATGAACGAGCGCTCCACCCACACCTGTTCCGATCGTCAGCATAATCCACGAACGAATAACTGCAGCTGCACCGATCCAGTCTTCACCTGCCGCTGCTGCATGGGCATCATTGACTGTATAGACCGGCAGACCGGTCGATTCCATAACGCGCTCTGCCAGATGCAGCCCTTTCCAGCCGGGGAGATTGTCGGTGGCATCGATAACGATTCCTTTTTCCCGGTCGATCCGGCCAGCAGATCCGATGCCGATACCATGTATAGTAATAAACTGCTTTTTTATACTGTCGTAGACGATACTTTTTAATTCATTCGCAATATACAGAACACGGTTCAGGATAAATTCAGCACCCTGCTCCGCCTGTGTAGGCAGCTCCATTCGCTCAATCATCTGACCTTGTTCATTCACCAGGGCACCTTTGATCCCGGTACCTCCTATATCTATACCTATCCAGCAAGATTCCATATTGATCATCTCCATGAGCTTAAATGTGTTATGTAATAACAGGGATCTATATCATGTTATCGTGTATTTTTAGTGAAAAAGTTAGCTTTTCACTAAACTCCCGACCCTATCTATTATACGCTATTCGCGTACTTTTATAGCAAATTCCATTATTTACTTATAAAGGAATATCAAGCGGGGTAGGCTGCATCGTTCTACCCGTCTGTAGCAAAAAAAGAGCATACCGCCATTTGTCCGGCGATATGCTCTTGCTCATATGAATTCTGTTAGCCACTCTCTTCCTGCAACCGTTCAGTCCTTACACTGTTCAGACTCGCAGGGTCAATTCCTCCAGCTGACGATCCGCAATACGGATTAGTATATTTCCACTGCTATCCTCCACACTCCAACCTGTTTGTCCCGCGATCCATTCATCCAGCGCAATCTGCTGCAGCTGATCAATGGCAGACGGCATAAACTCAGGCTGACGAAGGGTAAAGCAAACATGCTGGCGCTTCACCCGGTAACCATCTTCCAGATAACGAAGCGACAGGGTCAGAGCCCCGTCTGATCCACGGGCCTCTACATGCAATCTGGAGTAATGGCCATTCTCATGGGCAAAAGTCTCTCCATCATCTTCATACAGCGTATATTCGGCATGGAAGGAATCAGTAGCTTGGGCACCGTAAATATGGAAATGAACCACATCATCTACCCGATCGTCTGCCGCGTGCTGACGCAATTCGCCTTCGGCAACAATAGCTCCGCCGCGCACATATATCGGCATCACTTCCAGTGGAGCATGGGCCAGAACAGTCTGTCCGCCTGCCTGCTTTGCACCAGTCCAGTAATCATACCAAGTGCCTTCCGGCAAATAGACGGTGCGGTAATCGGTATCTGGACGATAGACCGGAGCCACCATAACATCCGGACCGACCAGGAATTGATCACACAGATTGGTCACTTTGGGATCTCGTGGATATTCCAGCAGTACCGGACGCAGGATTGGCATCCCTGTTTGGGACGATTCATAAAACAGATTATACAGATGCGGCATCCAGCGGTAGCGCAGACTGATATACTCCCGGATAATCCCTTCCAGCTGCTCGCCAAACGACCACGGCTCCTGTCTCACGGTTCCAATAGAGGAATGATTACGGCAGTACGGGAAAAACACACCCATCTGTGTCCATCGTACCAGCAGCTGCCCCGAGGCATGATGGGCAAACCCGCCAATATCCGGTCCGGCAAAAGGCAGTCCGGATAATCCCATATTCAGGATCATCGGCATTGCCATCGCCATATGCTCCCAGAAGCTGCGATTATCCCCTGTCCAGATGGCGGCATAGCGCTGAATGCCGGAATATCCCGCCCGTGTCAGTACAAAGGGACGCCTGCCATCCATATGCTGCTTCATGCCCTCATAGGTGGCTTTGGACATCAGCATGCCGTACAGATTGTGAACCTCTTCATGCGTGACCGGATTGCCGTCATTGCGGTGCATCACATCGGGGTCCATCGTTTTCAGCTCATTGAAAACAGCCGGTTCGTTCATATCATTCCAGATGCCATCGATACCGAGCGAAGTGTAAAAGGCATGATGATCTCCCCACCACTGCGCTGTTTTGGTATCCGTAAAATCCGGGAATGCGCTGATACCCGGCCATACGCTGCCAAAATATATATCCCCTTCCAGTCGGCGGCAGAAATGGTCTTCCTGCACACCTTCGCGGTAGATCGGATATTTGGGGTCCTGTTTGACACCGGGATCGACAATCGGTATGATCCGAATGCCCATCTCCTTGAGCTTCGCAATCATGCCCTGCGGGTCGGGGAAACGAATCTTGTCAAAGGTGAACACCCGGTATTCATCCATATAATGAATATCCAGATAGATCACATCACACGGAATATTTTTGTCGCGGAAGCTGTAGGCAAGCTCCATTACTTCTTTTTGATCCATATAGCTGTACCGGGACTGATGATAGCCCAAGGCCCATTTGGGAGGCAGTGCAATGCGGCCAGTGAGTGCAGTATACCGGCTCACTACATCCTTGATCTCCGGACCATGGATAAAATAAATATCATACGCGCCGGTCGTGCATCCTATCGTATAAGAGACACCATAAGAGCGCATATCAAAATCCGAACGACCCGGATTATCCAGAAATACGCCGTAGCTAGAATGGGAATGCATATGAATCAGCAGCGGGATCGATTCATACAGCGCTTCGATCTCCGGCATATGCGGCGCGTACACATCCGTATTCCACATCGTATAGCGCTCGCCGCGCTTATCCAGAAAGCTAGATTTCTCACCCAGACCATAGAAGTGAGAATCTTCCGGCATACTAAACTGTGCATTCACAGCACCGCGCGGCGTCCAGCTGACTGTTGCCTGGCGGGCAATCTCATGGCCTTCTTGATCTTCCACAATTAGTGCAAACGTTTGCTTATCAAGCGTAACTGTAATCAGCTCGGTACGAAAAACCAATTCCTGCTCATTTTCTTCTATACTGGGGACGATCTTTCGTTCCTGTGGCAGTACGGCAATTGTCGTGGACAAATCAATACCGTCTGTCCCAAATACTTTAAAACGAAACTCTGCTTCCGACAAAAAAACCAGGGCAGCGCCAGCCATCTGTCCCTGACAAAGATAGACACCATCCTGCTCTTTCCAATTTTGCAGCTGACCGAATGAACTCCAGACTTCCTGGATCATCTGATGATCTGCTTTGTCCGGATGTATCGCTGCGCTCGTATCCTCCATCATAGTGTATTCCCTCCGTTTGTAGTGGTGTAGTATGAACTGCGGAATGACTGATTCTGCTGAATATACTCCTGCTATTATCACTATCCCAATAAGAGTCTGATATGTGCGGATTATCAAAGCAGATTGAGCTATATTTCTCTTGTTAAATGGCTATGTACATTCCATGCTATGTTGCATCATATCATTTGTGGTAGCGTTTGCACAATAGTGAATATACAGTTGATTTCTTTGTAAAATAAACTCTTTTTGTTGCAAGAGTTTCTACACCGTCTTATACGTACATTGGTGGGATACACTTTTTTATTCAGCAGCAGAAGCGCCATTTCATCATAAAATAAGCAGCCGGCAACAAGTGCACCGGCTGCTTGATCTTTTTATTTGGCCATTCATATCGTACCGATCTGTTAACGCAACTGTAGATTGACCCATTGCTCCTGCATTTGCTGCAGCATGCCCTGGCGATCCAGTTCGCCAGCCAGGTAAGCCTGCATGGTGCTGGCATAATCCTTGCTTAATCCCATCGGGAATTTCGGGAAAATCCATGGCAGAATCTTGCCTGCGTTATTGTACTTCACTATATCCGCTCCGATCGGTCCAAGCTGCTTGTCGGAGGTCTGGATATTTTTGAAAGCCGGAATGAACTTGAATTCGTCAGTAATATAATGCTTGCCTGTATCCGAGCTGACGAGCCAGTTCAGGAACTCTTTGGCTTCGGCTTTGACAGGTGAGTTTTTGTTAACGACCCAGTTATTCGGTACACGTACAAAGACACGGTCGTTCTCTTCCTTGTTGTTATTGATCGGCATCGGCATCAGGCCAATATTCATATTCGGCTTGATACCGTCGATCTGTACCTGGGTCCAGTTGCCCTGCTGCATCATGGCAGCTTTGCCGTTGGCAAACAAGGTTACCTGAGTATTGTAGTCTGTAGTCAGCGGATTCGAGTTCCCGTATTTGACCATCAGATCGAGCAGATTGAGCCATTCGTCGAATTTCTCATTGCCCGGAATCTGTGCTGTACCGTTATCCAGCTGCTTCAGGAATGCATTGGGATCATCCTGATGGGAAAATGGAATGGTCACATTATGATTGCCCAGTACCCACCACTCCTGGAATCCGTTTGAAAAAGGAGTGTAGCCTGCTGCTTTGAGCTTCTCGCAAGCAGCACGCAGTTCATCAATCGTAGTCGGCAATTCGGTAATGCCTACTTTTTTGAAAATATCCTTGTTGTAAATAAATCCGTAGCCTTCCAGACCGTTCGGCTGACCATAAATATGGCCATCCTTGCTGATCTGTTCAGCAGCGCCGTCCACGATATTTTTGACCCATGGCTGATCAGACATATCTTCGAGATATTCGAGCCACAGATTCATTTCCTCATCGCCGCCATTGGTGAAAATATCCGGTTCGTCACCGGCAGCGAATTTGGCTTTGAGCGAAGCAGCATAATCCGCTCCACCGCCGACCGACTGAATCTCCAGTTCCACATCGGGATGTTGTTTTTCATATTCCGCTTTGAGCTTGTTCAGGGCGTCTGCGATCTCGACTTTACCCTGGTAAATATGGATCACTTTTTTGCCATCAGCGTTTACATTGCCGCCTTGCTGATTCCCGCATCCGGCAATCAGCACGGACAAGCTGAGCAGCAGGGTAAGCGGGACAAGCCATACTTTTTTCATTGAGGGTCCTCCTGTCTTTCTGGGCTTGGCTGGCACTATACAGGATATCCTGTCCGGCATGGTTACGGTGGTCAGTGCGAATATCCTGCTTATTCATTTTGCATATGGAATAATTAGATCAATGATAGGTTGCGCAAATCATAGGCTAACGAATAGTAACGATAAATCTTATCCTTTTACCGATCCGGCAGTAATTCCCTGGATAATATAACGCTGCAGGAACAGGAAGAAGATAATGATTGGCGTGATACCCAGCACAAGGGCTGGCAGCGCCATATCCCACTGCTTGGTATATTGTCCAAAGAAGCTGTACGTTGCCAGCGGAATCGTGCGCATCTCCGGGCTCGACAGCATCAGGGACGGCAGCAAATAATCATTCCAGATCCATAGTGTATTCAGAATAATCACCGTCACGAACATCGGCATCATCAGCGGGCAGACGATACGGAAAAATACACCGTAACGGTTGGAGCCATCGACCCGTGCCGCCTGTTCGATCTCCAGCGGTACATTTTTGACGAATCCATGGAACAGGAAGATCGACAGCGGAGCACCAAATCCCAGATAGCTGACGATCAGACCAAGCATGCTGTTACTGAGGCGATAAGCGCTCGCCATCTCCATCAGCGGCAGCATGATCGATTGAAAAGGAATTACCATCGCTGCGACAAGTACAAAATACAGAATCCGGTTGAACCTGCTCGGATGACGCACCATCTGATAGGCTGCCATGGCGCTGATCAGCACCAGCAGCAGATTGCTCACGATAGTAACGATCAGCGAGTTTTTGAGCGCAGACGGGAAGTCGATTGCTTTCCACGCATCTACATAGTTGCTCCATACGAACTGCTGCGGCCAGGACGCCGAGTTGGACAGAATATCACCAAACGATTTGACCGAGTTGATAATCAGAAAATAAAACGGGATCAGAAATACGAGTCCCAGTAAGATAACGATAATTTCCAGAATCAATGTACGGGCGCTGTATTTGCTTTGTACGTCCATTACATTTCAACCTCCCTGCTCTTGGTAGCACGTACCTGAATACTCGTAATGATCGCGACGATGACGAAGAAGATAACCGCTTTGGCGGTACCCAATCCGAGACGGTTATTGGTAAAGGCTTCATTGTAAATATCCAGTGCGACCGATTCGGTAGCCTTGAACGGTCCGCCGCCAGTCAGCGCGAGGTTCAGATCGAACATTTTGAATGCCCAGGAAATTGCCAGGAACAAACAGATCGTTACCGCCGGCATAATCAGCGGCAGGATAATATTGCGAATCACCTGCCAGCGACTGGCTCCATCAATCTCGGCGGATTCCAGTACATCCTTGGGAATATTGTTCAGCGCGGAGATATAGATAACCATCAGATAACCGGCTGTCTGCCATACAAATACGATAACAATGCCCCAGAAGGAAGTCGCCCGGTCACCGAGCCATGGCAGATTGAACAGCGTCCAGCCTGTCGCTTCCCCTACAGCAGCAAAACCACGGATAAAGATAAACTGCCAGATAAAACCAAGCAGCAGACCACCAATCATGTTCGGCATAAAGAAGACTGTTCTAAGTATGTTTCTCGTGCGAAGCGGTTTGGTCAGTAAGTACGCGAGGATAAATCCAAGCAGGTTGGTCACTATGATGCCGACAACGGTGAATCTGACGGTAAACCAGAACGCGTTACGGAAATCGGGATCTTTGGTCAGGATGTGGGTATAGTTCTCAATTCCGATCCAGTTGATCTGGCGGGAGATGCCGTTCCAGTCTGTGAAGGAGTAATAGACGCCCAGGAAGAAAGGAATAATAACAATGAGAATAAAGAAAAATGTAGCAGGTCCTACAAATACAAGCTGCTGAATCCACTGCGACAACTTGCGCTGGCCCGATGTCCGGGTAACATGGCGTGTTGTCTGAGCCGCTCTGGTATCGTTCATATTTCCAACCCCTTTGATAATCGACTTTTTCCATATTCTTATTCGCAATATATTGTTATATACCCAAAGATTGTAAGAATGATGACATTTGGATTTCTTTTTTTGTAAACGCAATCATTTCAGACAATTCAGTAATATTCGAATCACTCCAGAACCTTGTCGCACGATGGTTAACAAAATAATATTTTTCTAACCTTTACAAGAAGCCATACTGCGGGTATATAAAGAGAGTACGGTTATTTGTACTACTACATACCCTATCAAAGGAGGCAAAACTTTTGGCAAAACTGAATATTTACCGCTGGCTCAACGTGCTGGGAATTGTGGGTGTGCTGATTGTCAATTATATGGCAAGCGCGCTTACCCTGTTCGGAAGAGATACAGGCGATATCTCGGATCAGTATGAACTGTACATCACTCCGGCAGGCTATGCTTTTTCGATCTGGTCGCTGATCTATGTGCTGCTGATCGGATTTATTATTTATCAATTCCGTAATACAGATGAGAGCCGTGAATCGGTAGAAGCGATCGGACCATGGCTGTTCCTCAATTCGCTCTGTAATATGGGTTGGCTGATGCTCTGGCATTCGCTCGAACTGGAATGGGGCGTACTCGTGATTGCCCTGCTGCTCGTGACCCTGATCATTCCTTATCTGCGTATCCGCAAAATCGTTCAGCCCACGATGGCACAGATTCTGCTGGTGAAGCTGCCCTACAGCATTTACATGGGCTGGGTATCGATAGCGACGATTCTGAATACCGGGATCGCACTGAACAAAAATCAATGGGACGGCTTTGGATTGTCACCGACTGTCTGGTCAGTCATTGCTTTAGTAGGCGGTGCGCTGCTCGCTATTATTATCAGCTACCGCTTCCGTGACAGTATCTATCCGCTGGTATTCGTCTGGGCGTATATCGCGATTGCTGTGAAGCACCCGGATCTTCCGGTTACTCACTGGACAGCACTGATCGCTGCTATTCTGCTATTTGTATACGCGATCTGGATCTTCTTTGTCCGTAACAAATCAAGGGATTAAGATTAATCTTCCTGTCAAAAAGGCTGCTCTCCGATGATGGAGAACAGCCTTTTTATGTAGTGTATGGTGTAGTCGATGGTGCAGTAATAGCTATGCCGTTCTGGTAATCATGTCTACATGATTCAGACCAAGTGGCAGGCAACCCAGTGGTCATTGCCCGCATCACGGAATACAGGTACTTCTTCCCGGCAGCGCTGCTCGGCAAATGGACAGCGGGTATGGAATTTGCAGCCAGAAGGTGGATTTGCGGGGCTGGGGATATCACCCTTGAGTACGATACGTTCACGTTTTAGCCGCGGAATAGGAACCGGTACAGCCGATAACAGCGCTTTGGTATACGGGTGCAGCGGATGACGGAACAGCTCATCCCGTGAAGCCTTCTCGACCATCGAACCGAGATACATCACTCCGATCGTGGAGCAGAGATGTTCCACGACACTCAGATCATGGGAGATGAACAGATAGGTCAGTCCGCGCGTCTCTTGCAGATGGCTGAACAGATTAATAATTTGCGCCTGAATGGATACATCCAGCGCAGATACGGGTTCATCCGCAATGATCAGATCCGGGTTGAGAATCAGCGCCCGGGCGATCCCGATCCGCTGCCGCTGTCCACCAGAGAATTCGTGGGGAAATCGGTCAATATGATAGGAGGACAATCCGCAGGAAGCGAGCACCTCCTGTACCTGCTCCCGTACTTCTGCCGGAGAAGCCAGCTCGTGATCCAGCAGCGCCTCGCCAATCGCATCACCGATCCGTACGCGCGGATTCAGCGAACTATAAGGGTCCTGGAAAATAAGCTGCATCCGCGGACGCAGCTGGCGCAGCTTGGGTTCGGATAGCTGATACAGATCGACTCCCTTGAAATGGACATCGCCTGCGGTCTTGTCGGTCAACCGGATCGCGGTTCGTCCGACGGTGGACTTGCCGCTGCCGGATTCGCCGACCAGACCGAACGTCTCACCAGGACGGATAGTGAAGCTAATATCATCTACAGCCTTTACCTGGCCCACCGTGCGACTGAACAATCCTGATTTGACCGGAAAGTACTTTTTGAGATGCCGGATATCCAGCAGTGCTTCAGACATGAGCAGCCGCCTCCTTTTCATACAGCCAGCAGGCTGTTTTTTGTCCCTGCTCCAGCTCTCGCAGTGGCGGCTGCCTGTCCCGGCAAATATCCATGCAGTGCTCGCACCGATCATGAAAATAGCAGGATTCCGTCAGCTCCAGCGGATTGGGCACGTATCCCGGAATCGAATAAAGCGCCTTTTGCCGCTGATTCATGATCGGCTTGGAGCGCAGCAATCCCTGTGTATACGGATGACGCGGATTCTCGAACAGCTCTACGACTCCGCCTTCCTCCACTACTTTGCCGGAGTACATCACGATCACATAGTCTGCCATCTCGGCGACAACACCAAGATCGTGGGTAATCAGCAGAATCGACATGCCCCGCTTTTCCCGGAAACTGCGCAGCATATCGAGAATTTGCGCCTGAATCGTCACATCCAGCGCGGTCGTCGGCTCGTCGGCAATAAGCAGCTTGGGCTCGCAGGAGATAGCAATCGCGATCATGATCCGCTGCAGCATACCGCCGCTCAGCTCATGCGGATAGGCGCGCAGAATCTGCTCGGGACGGGAAATGCCCACTTCGGTAATCAGCTCCAGTGCCCGCTGACGGGCCACTTTGCGATTTAATTTCCGATGAATCATTAGCGGCTCAGTCAGCTGTTCACCAATCGTCAACACCGGATTGAGTGAAGACATCGGCTCCTGAAAAATCATCGAAATTTCATTACCCCGGATCGCGCGTAGATGATTGCGGCTGAGTTCCAGCAGATTCTGCCCTTCGAATTCGATAGCTCCTCCAGCGATTTGTCCGACCGGCTCCTCAATCAGTCCCATTACGGATAAGGCGGTAATACTTTTGCCACAGCCTGATTCACCGACGATGCAGACGATCTCCCCCGGTCTGACGCGGATACTGACATCATCGACTGCTTTGACTACTCCTTCGTCTGTCTGAAACTGCGTCCGCAGATTACGGATATGCAGCAGATTGTTTGTCATGGTGTCACCTACTTTCTCTGCTTCGGATCGAGTACATCCCGCAGTCCATCCCCGAAGATATTAATCGCAATAACAGTAATAAATATCGAAAAGCCTGGCGGTACCCATAGCCATGGCCGCTCCTGAAAATCGATCATATTGTTGGCTGTATCAATCATATTGCCCCATGTAGGTGTAGGCGGCATCACACCGAGTCCGAAAAAGCTCAGTACCGACTCGCTCAGAATCGCTCCCCCGATATTCAGGGTCGCGATCACGATCAGTAGCGGTACCAGATTGGGCAGCAGATGATTCACCAGCTTGCGCCGATCACGCAGACCGAGTACGACGGTAGCCTGCATAAATTCACGCTCGCGCAGCGATAGCAGCTGACCACGAATCATTCGTGCCAGCGAAGGCCAGCCGACAAAGCTCAGAATCAGCATAACGATATACATCCGGTAATCGGAAGGCACTTTCCATTCGGATAACAATGCTCCGAAAATAAACAGCAGCGGCAGACTCGGAATCGTCAGCAGCAGATCGGCGATCCGCATAATGATCTGATCCACTATTCCCCGGTAATACCCGGCAATCGCACCCAGCAGAGTTCCGATAAAGACCGACAGAAACATCGAGGCAATACCGACAGTCAGAGAAATCCGGCCGGCTTGCATAACCCGGGTCAGTACATCCCTGCCCAGCTTGTCCGTTCCCAGCCAGTGATGGATATTGGGCGGCCGGTTCATCATACTCATATTGACCTTGCTGTCCGTATACGGGGAAAAAAGCGGCCCGATAAAACAGATCAAAAACATACCGATAACTACCGCCAACCCGGCAATAGCCAGCTTGTTGCGCAGCAGTTTGCGCATGGATTGACGCCAAAGTGACGATTTGGCTGCACGCTGCCGGGTGGCAGGTACGCCTGTTATTTCAGCTTGTATGGAAGGCATAGACTTTTCCTTTCCCATTCTGATTGTATGGCTGCCCTCCTAATTCAAGAGAAATAGCTGCCTATACAGCAGAATGCGTGGTACGAGAGCATTTTATTTTGAAAAATCCTGTTTATTCGGAATCCGGTTTGGCTAGCATGACACAGCTTATACATTTATTTCAGCCCTCTACAGCTTCACCCGTGGATCAGCCGCATGATACAGGATATCCGACAGCAGTGTACCTATCACGGTCAGCACTGCGATAAACATCGTGAATCCCATCAACAGCGGATAATCCCGTACGGTAAAGGACTGCATATACAGCTGTCCAATCCCCGGCCAGTTGAAGATCCGCTCAATAATAAGCGAGCCGCCGAACAGCGCGGGCAGTTCGAAGCCTACCAGTGTAATAGCCGGCAGCAGCGCATTGCGAAGCGCATGAGTGAACAGTACCCGGCGTTCGCTCAGCCCCTTGGCACGGGCGGTACGAATATAATCCTGCTTGATCACGTCAATCATATTGCTGCGGAAGTAGCGGGTTAAGGAACCGACTCCGAGCAGCGTCATAACGATCACCGGCAATGTCATATGCTGCACCACTTCCCGCACATAGGCCATACCGGTTGCATTACTGCCAGTCGTCAGCATCCCGCCAGGCGGCAGCCATTTCCAGTCTACGGCCAGAATCTTGATCAGGAACAAACCGATAAAAAAGGACGGAATCGACATGGCCGCGAAAATACCGATCATGACCAGCGTATCGAACCAGGAATACCGCCGATACGCTGCAATCACACCGATAATCACTGCAATCACCCAGGTCAGAAAAGTCGATACGACAGCCAGCAAAAAGGAATTCCAGATATACTGGTTGAACAGGGTCAGTACCGGCTGCTGCTTATCCAGCGAATACCCGAAGTTACCGTGAAAAGCCTGGTTCATCCAGGTCAGATAACGCTCCAGCAGCGGCTTGTTCAATCCATACAGCTCACGCAGCTCCGCTTTGCGTTCCGGACTTAATTTGATATTGCCGGTAATAAAATCCCCCGGCGTCATCGCATAAAGAGAAAAGATCAACAAGGACGCTGCCAGCAGAATCAGGATCGTATAGGTCAGACGACGGGTCAGATACGCACCCATGGACTACTCCCCTCTCTGTATTCAAACATAAGATATGCCTGCAGATTATTTCAATGCCCACTGCGGTACACTCGAAGCAATACCATTGAACGGACTTACCGTCAGATCGTTAATCCGTCCGTTATAGGCATATACAATCTTTTTGTAATTGGTAAAAATCACCGGCAGATCATCATTCAGTAGCTTGAACAGTTCGGCATAGATCTGTTTGCGTTTATCCAGATCATTGGTCGCCAGCGCTTCATTGTACAGCTTCACGAATTGCGGATTATCGTATCCCTTGATCTCTCCATCGAGGAATTGGACCAGTCCGTCCGACGGATCGGTCAGCATCGGTGTGGAAAAGGAAGCCAGATCATAATCTCCACCTTCCACTTTGGATGCCAGCGAGTTGTAATCTGCGAATACCTCCGGCTGAAAATCGATACCAATCGCCTTGAAGTTTTCTTCCGCTACCGCGATAAACACGTCGGTTTGTGCGCTTTTGGAACCCAGATAGTGCAGGGTCAGCTTTTGTCCATTTTTCTCGCGGATACCGTCGGCGCCAGGTATCCAGCCTGCTTCATCCAGCAGCTGTCCGGCTTTTTCCGGCTCATAGGCATACGGATTAATCCCATCTTCCGTGTATGCCCATGAGATCGGCGGTGCCGGAATATTGGCGATTTGTCCTGCACCTTGGTTGGCATCCACATAGATGCTCTGGCGATCCAGCCCATAAGCGATGGCCTGACGTACCTTTTTGTCCTGTAGAGCCTGATGTTCCAGATTCACCTGCAGGAAACTATACGTACTCGGTGTATACGGCAGAATATTTACGAAGCCCAGACTTTTAAGCTTGTCGATATTTTCCTGGGTGGCGCTGAATGAAGCAAAGTCGATCTCGCCAGTCTCTACATACTGCCAGGTATCGCCTTCGGAAGTTTTATAGATAAAATTCTTGGTTTTGGGTTCGCCCTGGAAATAATACGGATTCGCAGTGAAGCGCACTTCCTGACCAGGGATAAATTTCTCCAGTACATACGGACCGTTACCGACCGGTTTTAGATGAAGATCCTTGATGTAATCCAGATGACCGAAGCGATAATCCTTGCCATAATAAGCTTTAGATAATACATCGCTGCCGAGTGTCAGCAGGGCGGTCGCATTCGGCTTGGCGATAGTTACAGAGATGGTCTGCGGATCAATAATCTTGATCCCGGAGATATGATCTGCTTTGCCTTCGTGATATTCCTGGCCTCCCTTGATACCGAGCGTCGGAATCAGGGAATCGCCATCATAGGCTTTGTCATGCAGAATCGTCCAGGTAAAGGCTACATCCTCAGCCGTTAATGGAGAGCCATCGCTGAATTTAAGATCTTTTTTCAGATGAAACGTGTATGTAAGTTGGTCTTTGGATAATTCCCAGCTGTCCGCCAGACTAGGCGCCGGCAGCCCTTTGTCATTGGTAGTTACCAGCGGAGCGAACATTAACGAAGAGACATTGCCATCATAACCACTCTGGTGAAAATACGGGGTAAAGGCTCCGCTCGGATCGGTCAGTGCCATAATGATCGTATCGGTTCGCTGCTGGGCTGTCGCTGGAAGTTTCGATAGATCGGGTGCTTTGAAAAGACTTGTTAACGCAGCAGGCTGCTGGGTGGCAGAATCTGTACCTGCTGCCGATGTGCTGTCCTGCGCTCCTCCGTTGGAGCATGCTGTAAATAATAATGAAGCCAACAGCACGCCGGATAGTAAAGTTGCACTTTTTCTCATTGATCCTACTCCTAAAGTATATTATTCCGACCTATTAACTAGGTAAAGTCGGTAAGCCCTATTATAGAAATCGTATCCAGTAATGTAAATAGATAGCGCACTTAAAATCATTTATGGAAAAAGTAGCATAACCACTCTACTTCTATTGCTGCGAGTTATCTTCAAAAAATAATGCTATTCTTACTCCCTCTATCATTTACAAATAAATTGAATATCATTCCGTTTAAAGGCTTATGGCGATTTTTCCCCTTGTAGAACATCATCTGAACTACGCAAAAAGACACTGCCTGATTATGCGGCAGTGTCTTTCTTTATTTCATTTTGCAATTAACCCCGTACGATTCGGTGAGAATTCTTTTTATTTTTTCAGTGCAATAACTTCGATCTCTACCAATGCATCCTTCGGCAGACGGGCTACTTGTACTGCGCTGCGTGCCGGATACGGCTCTTGGAAGAATTGACCGTAAATCTCGTTCATCGCTGCAAAATCATTCATATCCTGCAGGAAGACAGTCGTCTTCACAACCTGATCGAGGCTGCTGCCGGCTGCTTCCAGTACAGCAATTACATTTTGCAGAGCGACACGTGCCTGCTCCTGTACGCCTTCTGCCATATCTCCACTTACCGGGTCCAGACCAAGCTGGCCGGACGCGAAAATAAACATGCCTGTATCAATTGCCTGTGAATACGGACCCAGCGCTCCCGGTGCGCGGTCTGTTGCTATAGGTTGTTTGCTCATAAGAATATGCCCTCTTTTCCTGAATTGAAGTCTGTTGTTTCGCTATCATGTAACTCCCCTTATTCTAAAGGGCAGTCTACAGCTTGGCAACAGCGTCACTTGGCCTGAATAAAGCAGGTAGGAGGATCCGATCTGCCTTTTCCGACCTATTAGGCTTTCATTTCCCGATACTGTTGAATCGGGACAGCTGCCGGTGCTTTGAGTACCTGACGGCCGGCGGTTACCGCCAGCAGAATCAGCAGTACACCGACCAGCATCTGAAATCCATACGCCTGTACCCAGAACGGCATCGGCTTCATCCATTCGAAGATCTGCCCGCCCACCAGCGGTCCGATAAAAGAAGCCAGACCGGTAATACCGGAATAGACTGCGATAAACATGGGACGTGCATTTTTGGGCGTATCCCCGATAATGAAGTTAAACGACAATTGGTTGAATCCGCCAATTCCGATACCGAGCAGCATATGAATAATAAGCAGACCTACAATGACCGGTACAAAAGCCAGCAGACCCCATGCCATACAAGCTGCCGCGATAAATGGAAGCGTCCAGTACAGCAGCGTCTTGTTGCTGAATCTTGCATTCAGATTGCCCCAGAAGTAAAATCCCAGCATCATGAACATGGTCTGTACGACCGTCATCAGCGTTGTGACCGAGTAGCTGACCTTGAGCACTTCCAGCATGACATAGGAGTACAGCGGCACCACCAGTGTCTGCATCAGCAGCCAGACTGCCAGAAACAAAGATGCTTTGATAAAAGGCCCATCATACAGCGGCTGACGTAGCATCGGTACAAACTTGGTCTCAGTGGAACGCTCAAATGGTGCATCCGGATAAAACAGAATCACCCCGATATTGATGATCGCGCAGGTCCAGACGATGATGTACAGCAGCAGGAACCCTTGTCCGCCTGGTACCGCATCCAGCAGAATCCCGCCGACAAACAGCGTGAGGCTGCCAAGCGCATTCAGAATGGTATTGCGAATACCAAAGTATCGTCCTCTTAGTCGTCCCGGTACAATATCGCCGATTAGCGAAGCCCAGACGACCCCGATCACTGCATTACAGAGAAACGCGGCCATATACAGAATAATAAACCAGCTTACCCAGACCGAGCGGTCGAACAGGAATGGTACCAGACCCGTCGCTCCCCACAGTACCCGCTGCAGAATAGTGAACAAGACAAGCACCCATTTGCGCGTATTCAGACGCTGCAGCAGAAAGGCGATAATCACCTGAGCCACATTCACCAGCGTCGTCAGCGCGATCACAAACCCGATCTGTCCCGAGCTCGCTCCCAGATACAGCAAAAACCCTGTCAGGAAGGCCCCCCGAGCAGGGTAGAAAATATCGTTGAGGGTACACCTTCTATCGTGGCGATGCGCAAATGCTTGCGATACATGGAATAACGACGTTTTTGCATATTCAATCGGTTCAGCCCCAGAGCATGTCTTCGTTTAATAACGATCCCTCCTTTGACGGCATGAAACTTTTGATTTTGATTTTGTTTTTTGGCTTGGATATTGTGATAGTTTGGAATAACGCAATCATCAATTTGGTCATTGAAAATCGGTATAGATTTTTGAACGCTGAATGTTTTCTTTTTACCCTTTTCATCAAATACCAAACGGCGATCTAAACATCTTGATTTTAAGGTGACCGTTTACATTCCTATAGCTATCGCATATTTTACAGGTTGAATTTATTTATAAAATAAAGCGAATCATACTAAAAATCCCCTTTGTTGCCCTGCACCAATACACTCATCTTGAATGATGATTGTGTTGGTAACAGGGACAAAGGGGATTTGCTTGCTTTTATACGTTGAAGAGATGAAGATTCTGGATTGATTCTGATTACATTCAATTCTATTTTCTTGGCTAGCTGGCTGGCAAATATAGCGAAAATACGCTGCCTTCACCTTCCTTGCTCTGGAGCCGCAGATGTCCGCCAAGCAGATTGGCCAGATTGCGGCTGATCGAGAGACCCAGGCCGGTACCGCCATATCGACGGGCGATCGAACCATCCGCCTGCTGGAATGCTTCGAAAATCTGCTCATGCTGCGCCTGGGCAATGCCAATCCCAGTATCTCTAACGTCAAATACCAGCCAGCCCAGCTGTTCTTCCCCTTCCACTACACGGTGGATATGCAGGGTTACGCTGCCCTGCTGGGTAAATTTGAACGCATTGGCGAGCAAATTACGCAGAATCTGCTGAATTCGCTGGGAATCCGAAATAATCGTATCCGGCACATTGTCTTCCCGGATCACCCTGAACTCCATTCCTTTGCGGATCGCTACCATTTCAAAATGCATTTGCAGCAGCTCCGGAATCTCCTGTACGCTCACTTCCTCATAGGTAATTTCCAGCTTGCCGGCTTCCACTTTGGACAGATCCAGCACATCATTTACCAGCCCCAGCAGATCGAGTCCGGAGCGGTAGATCATCTCGCTGTATACCCGGGTCTCGCCGGGTGTACGTTCTTCCTCCTGTTCATACAGGAGCTGCGCCAGATTGATAATACTGTTAAGCGGCGTTCGCAGCTCATGCGACATATTTGCCAGAAATTCCGACTTGTACTGGGAAGCCAGAATGAGCTGCTTGGCACGTTCTTCAAGTACATGATGAGTCTGCTGCAGCTCTCTCGTCTGCTCCGAAAGCAGCTGATTGGCATGCTCCAGCTGCATCATCCGCTGTTGCTCCAGATGAAATTCACGCAGCAGCAGCATGAGCACCAGACTGAGTATAATAGACACCGGCAGCATAACAGGCACAATCTCGGTCAGATATGTACGGGTGGGCAGCACCCCAAAAGTTGCAATATTCACTGTGTTTACCAGATTGATCGTCAGCACGGTAACTATTCCTTTGACCGATAGCTTGGCTGTACTGCTGCGCATCCACACATTCAGTACCGCACCGACAGCACCCAGAATAGTCAGATTAAGCAGTCCGACAAAAGCCGCTTCTCCCAGTCCAAACGTCAACCGGGTCAATCCGATCCCGAATCCGATCAGCAGGATAACCCATGCACGGGAATAGACGGCAGCGGCTACAATTACCGGCATGAACCGGAGATCAAAAATCAGATTGCCCGGCAGCCGGAAGCCAAAAAAAGAGCTCATCCAACCGGCAAAAATCAGTAGCAGTATTGAACTGGCATATTTGACTCTGCCGGACATTCGTGACAGTCCATATTTATACAGCAGATTGGCTATGTATGCGATCGTGACCATCATGCCTGCATTCATAAGGAAGTTTTTCACAAATTCCATATGCTCACTCCTGATTGAGATCAGATAGATATACCGTTCATTTCGTTTTATATTATGTTCCAATTATTTTCTTGTAATTGAAAATAATTGGTAAAAGTTATTCTTATCATATCATAAAAATGCAGCATTTCCTCCCCTTTGTCCTGCAGAGCCTTTCTGGTATGATATCAGTAGTATTTCGATATGAATATACCAGATAGATTAACATTATATTATTTACAGGAGGTCTTGCCTTTATTATGAAATTTCGCGTATCTGCGGTGCAATATCACCTTCATACCATATCTTCGTTTGAACAATTTGCCGATCAGGTAACCCACTATGTGCGGACTGCCCAGGAATTCGATGTTGATTTTATACTGTTTCCGGAATTTTTTACGACCCAGCTGCTGTCGATCGGAGATGAATCCGGTGCGGCACTGGGTATCGAGCGTCTGCCCGAGTTCACGGATGCTTATCTGGAGCTGTTCCAGGGACTGGCGAGGGAGACAGGCACCCATATTATCGGCGGTACCCATGTCACGGAAAAGGAAGGCAAGCTGTACAACACCGCTCATCTGTTCTATCCGGACGGACGTGTCGCCACTCAGCCGAAAATCCATATCACCCCTACCGAAGTCACGGAATGGAATATGTCAGCTGGAGACGGATTGACTGTATTTGAGACAGACAAAGGTACGATCGCCCTGCTCACCTGCTACGATATCGAATTCCCCGAAATCGTACGCATGGCCAAAGCACGCGGTGCCGATGTTATTTTCTGTCCATCCTGTACGGATGACCGGCACGGCTTCCACCGGGTTCGCTATACCAGCCATGCCCGTGCCGTAGAGAATCAAGTATATGTGGTGACGACCGGTACGATCGGCTCCCTGCCAACTGTAGACTTTATGCGCGGCAATTTTGGCCAGGCTGCTGTCATTACGCCAAATGATGTGCCTTTCCCACCGCGCGGTATTCTCGCCGAGGGAGAGATCAACGACGATATGATCATTACGGCTGATCTCGATCTGGAACTGCTGTACAAGGTACGGGAAAAAGGCTCGGTCACTACATGGCGTGACCGTCGTACCGATCTCTATACCGACTGGAGCTGAGGAGCATGAACGCACGGTCTGATCGAGCGGGGCAGTACCATAAGTCCTGTTATGTATTCCATGAACGCCGTCCGTATCCTGCTGTTGTTCGTTCCTATACGGCAAAGGATTTCACGCGGCTGATCGAGATTCAGGCTGCTGCTTTCCCACCGCCCTATCCATCCGAACTTTGGTGGAACCGGGAGCAGCTGCACGAACATGTCCATCGTTTCCCCCAGGGAGCGCTGTGTGTGGAGATCGATGGCGTAATTGCTGGTTCAATGACCAGCCTGCTGATTGATTTTGATGAACATCATCCCGAGCACACCTGGGAAGAAGTTACTGATCACGGCTATATCCGCAATCATCAGCCAGATGGAGATACATTGTATGTCGCAGATCTGTGTGTGCATCCGGAGTATCGTCAGTGGGGACTGGGCAAGCTGCTGATGCAGTCTATGTATGAAGTAACTGCTGCACTCGGCCTGAAGCGTCTGCTCGGTGCAGGACGGATGCCGGGCTATCACCGGGTCGCCGATACCTGTACACCTCAGCAGTATGTGGAACGTATCACTAGCGGCGAGCTGTACGATCCAGTAATTTCCTTTCTGATGAGATGCGGACGAACGCCGCTAACCGTAATTGCCGATTATTTGGATGATGAAGAATCGCTTCACTATGCTGTATTAATGGAATGGAAAAATCCGCTGCCACCGGCAGCTACTCAGGGAGGCATTTAAATAGATGGATTATGTACACATTACTCATATTGATGATCCTTTGTTCGCGGATATGCATGCACTGATGGGACGTATTTTCCCGGCAGAAGAAGTACTGGAGTATGAATTGTGGCGTGAGCCGCTGGAAGACCCGGGTATCCGCGTATTCGTCGCTGTACACGAAGGTCGTGTAGTCGGCGCTACCGAATATCGCTATTATGAAGACGACAATGTGGCGATGACCGACTTTACGATTATTGGCGAGCCGGGGCTCGGTATTGGACCTTTCCTCGCGCAGCATCGTCAGGCCGATCTGAAAAAAGTCGCTGCCGCTGCCGGCAAAGAGCTGTCCGGCATGTTCGCAGAGATCTATGATCCTTATCGCGCCGAACGTCATGAATTTGGCGGCGTCAAGCCGATGGACCCGTTCGTACGCCGTGAAGTACTAGCGCATCTGGGCTACCGCCGTCTGGACTTTACTTATGTACATCCATCCTGGAACAACGACGGGGAAGCCGTGTCCGAGCTGGATCTGTGTTTCCTCGCGTATGATCCGACTGTACAATCCCTGCCTGGCGCGCTGATCGAGAAGTTTTTGCGCCGCTACTATGCTGTACTGGCTCAGAAACCGGATGCGTGGGAGCAGATGGTACACGAAGTGGGACAGCGCGATCAGGTCGCTCTGCTGCCGCTGTAACCCTCCTGTCCGCATCGCATGTTGATTGCGGCTGGATCGGTATAGACCTGTACAGGTGTAAGTTAGGCAAATTGGTTATGTTATCATTTTTCTATACAACAGCCCTTTACCGCAGACAGCGCCAACAGATTTTCTGTCGGCGCTGTCTGCACTTTTTTATGCGGTTTGTACTTTTTAGTATAGAAGATATGTATTATGTAAGTTAATTTTTAAACGGTTTCTGGGCAGATTGGAGAAAACGAATCCTCATTCTCCTTTTATCACCCATTGGTAATTATGAGTTAAGGTTGAGGTTCTCATCTGAACCCATATCCATACCTATATATAAAAGTATAGATAAAAACAGACGGCTGTAGTCTCCTGAACCAGGATTCTACAGCCGTCCTTTATATTATGTGCCATCTATGTCGTAGTTACATGCAAAGTAATCTTAACGTACTTTTAGCATTCTGGCAAGGCTTTTTAATAATAAATTGCCATTTGGTAAATATTTCATATTTATAAAAAGCATATTCTGTCGAATATAAGGCTCTATTTATAGTATGATTAATGATTGATACTAACGTTTGAAAAGGAGCTTACTTATGCAATCTGTTTTTTACCGCAACCTCATTATACTGCTGCTATGCCTGGTATCCGGCATCGTCGATGTTATCGGCTACCTGCAACTGGGGCATGTATTTACAGCCAATATGACGGGCAACATCATTATTATGGGCATGGCTCTGGGACATCTGCATACCGTTTCCCTGGTGCGTTCCGGCGCTGCTTTTATCGGCTTTATTATCGGTAATGCTGCTGCTGCCCTTTTTCTGGGGCGATCGCATCCAGGATCGGTCTGGTCGCCGCGTCTGACGGCGATTATTTCGGTACAGCTGGTATTTTTCCTCGTATTTGCCTGGGTATCCGCTACTCCGCTGGTACCTGCGATAGAGTATATGCTGATCGTACTGCTCAGCTTTACGATGGGGATGCAGACGACGATGGCGCGCAAGCTGGGCGTAGCCGGAATCTCGACTACCGTACTCACCAATAATCTGGCCAGTGTGATCGAAGATCTGGTAGCCCATGTACGCCAGTGGTTTGGACGATCTGCCGATCGTCGACGCTGGCTAAAATCGGATACATTGCTGCGTCTTGCTGCTGTTATCATTTATGGATCGGGCGCCGTTATTGCGACACTCATGGAGCAGTCACACACGCTGCTTGGTATCTGGATTCCGATTGTGATTATGATCATTATTCTGGCCATTGCTGTTACCCGTCTCCGAGCATCCGCTTCTGAGTTTTAACACATTATTGAATCGTGAAAAGATCAATATCTGGATAAAGATAGATTTTCCCGGTCAATCATGAGATGATTCGTGCAATCCATATTCACATGAATTATAATTAGATAGTATACCTAATTAATTTGGATAATGGAACTTATTTCTATTCTGCTCCCTTGACTGCTATCTTCAGTTTGTTGAATAGCTCATGCAATTTGCTTCGTTCAGGGTAATAAGACATGCTGCAGATTAATATTAAATACCGGGTGGTTAGAATCATTTTATGAAAAAGATATGGGAAATCTACAAAACCGATTGGAAAAATCTATTCAGCGTCTCTACGGGTATTCTACTCGTGATCGCGATTATGCTGCTGCCCTCTGTATATGCCTGGTTCAATATCAAAGCAATGTGGGACCCGTACAGCAATACATCGGGCATTATTATTGCCGTAACCAATGAAGATAAAGGCACGACGATTCAGGACAAAAAAGTAAATGTCGGCGATCAGGTGATTGACAATCTCAAAAAGAATCATACGCTGGGCTGGACATTCGTCGATCGCAACCAGGCGCAAAAAGGCCTGGATAATGGCGATTATTATGCTACCCTGCTGATCCCGTCCGACTTTTCCGAGAAAATCGGCAGTATTCTGACCGATGATCCGGTGAAGCCGCAAATTTTGTACACCGTGAACGAGAAGATCAGTGCGATTGCTCCCAAGATTACGGATAAAGGTGCTACTACGCTTACCCAGCAGATCAGCGAGGAGTTTGTCAGTACAGCCAGTGAAGCGGTGCTGACCAAAATGCAGGACGCCGGGATCAAACTGGAAGAAGAATTGCCGACGATCCGCAATATCGAAAACAAGATTCTGACGCTTGAAACCCGGCTGCCGGAGATTAACCAGTTTGCCGACCAGGCGCTGGAACTGGAGAAAAAGCTGCCGCAAATCAATGCGCAGGCCCAGAAAATCGTCGAACTGCAAAAGCGGATTCCCGATATTGAGAAAGCCGGCGATATGATCCTCAAAGTCGAAGACAACCTGCCCAAGATCCGCGAAGCCGGGGACCAGATTTTGCTGCTGCAAAAGCGGCTGCCGGAAATCCAGACTGCGGCGGACAAAGTGAACGAACTGGATCAGAATTTCTACAAGGTTGAGGATGCGCTGAATCAGGCGATTGAAGATGCCGACAAGCTGGCGAATATTATCAATACTGCCCAGCAGGCGCTGCCCAAAGTCAAAGAAATCACAGATATCGGTACCGAATTTGCCGACCGGGTGAATACGTTCCTCGATGAAAATGATGGTGCTTTTGATTCGATCGCGCCGGTGATCCGCCAGAATCTGGTACTACTCCAACAGACCGCCGATGCGACGACACAACTGGTCGATGCTGTGCAGAATGCGGATATTGATCCACAGACAGCCATTGATACGCTGTCCTTTCTCGAGCAGCGCCTATCCCGCGGCGCAGCTATTCTGGAGCGCACGACCGATCTGCTGAATCGGATCAATAATGTACTGCCCAACCATCCGCTGGATCGTGTAATCAGTCGTCTCGACAATGTACACAATCTGATGGAACGCCAGATTACACTGGTGCGCAGTATCAGTCAGGCGATACAGAACGGACAGCAGCCAGCGCGCGAGATTCTGGATAATCTGCGCCAGCTGTCTACCGATGCGAGCGACACACTGGGTGATATCATCACTATATATGATGAACAGATTGTACCGGATATCAACCGTGGACTGGATAATCTCAAGACGGCTGCCCGTGATGCTGCCGATGTACTGCATACCGCGCAGAGTACACTGCCCGATGTGGAGGCTGTGCTAAGCGATGCACAGAGCGGCGTACAGTTCGGTCAGGAGGAGCTGGGACTGCTCAAGCAGGACCTGCCGAAGATCCGGCAGAAGCTGCATGATGCCAATGAACTGATCCAGAGCCGGATGGCCCAGTTTACTCAAGTAGTCAACAAAGCTGCGAGCTTCGTACGAACCGATCTGCCTGAAATAGAAGACAAAATCCATCAGGCGGCTGATTTTGTCCGTAACGATCTGCCTCGTGCCGAGAAGGAACTGAACAAAATCACCGATCTGATCCAGAACAAGCTGCCCGAAGCAGAAAAAGCCGTGCACAAAGTTGGTGAATTCGTCCGCAACGATTTGCCGGGTCTGGAGAAATCCGTGCATAAGGCTGCCGACAAGGTACGCCTGCTCAAAAACAGCGACAGCGAACTGGCCCAGATTATCAAATGGCTCAAAGGGGATATCCAGCAGGAAAGCGACTTCCTCGCCAGTCCGGTCGATCTGAAGCAGGTTCGCACTTATCCGATCCCGAACTACGGTTCGTCGATGTCGCCATTTTATACCACACTCTCGATCTGGGTCGGTGGGATGCTGCTGATCTCCATGTTCAAAGCGGAAGTCGATAATCCCGAACGCCGCTTCCGTCCGTATCAGGTGTACTTTGGCCGACTGTTTACCTTTATGACCATCGGTCTGGTGCAGGCTTTTGTCATCTCGATGGGCGATCTGTTTATTCTCAAAGCCTATGTGGTCGATCCTGTCTGGTTTGTAACGATGAGTATGCTGATCAGCATGGTGTTCGTAACCATGGTGTATACGCTGGTATCCGTATTCGGCAACATCGGTAAAGGACTGGCTATTATCCTGCTGGTGCTGCAATTCTCCAGCTCGGGCGGTACCTTTCCGGTGAGTATGACCGGCACGTTTTTCCAGGCGCTGCATCCGTGGTTCCCGTTCACCTATGCGGTCGAACTGCTGCGCGAGACAGTAGGCGGTATGCTGATGACGACAGTGTACAAGGATATCACGTACCTGATTATCTTTATGCTGCTGTTTATCCTGTTTGCCCTGCTATTCAAAAAACCGCTCGGTCCGTTAACCGAGAAAATGGCCGAAAAAGCCAAAAAGACCAAAATGATTCCATAAAAAAAGCCTGCAGCTATTTCTCTGCAGACCGGGACCTGATCAGGAGATCAGGTCTTTTTCTTTATTTGGGTACTTTGGGATATCCGATTCTTTGGTATCCGGGAGAGAGGCTTTCGCTTCCTCGGTACTGTGGTAATGCTCGATAAACAACGTCGCCAGCTGCGGGTCCCACTGGGTACCCCGTCCTTCTTCCAGGATAGAGATGGCTTTGATCTTGGGCATTCCTTTACGATAGGGACGATCCGATGTCATCGCGTCAAAAGCATCCGCTACAGCGATAATACGACCGAATAAAGGAATATGATACCCTGCCAGTCCATCCGGGTAACCGCGTCCATCAAAGCGTTCATGATGGGAACGCACACCCGGTAAATAAGGACGCATCGCATCGGCGGGTTCGACCTGGCGCAGGATGCTTTCGCCCATTTCCGGATGCTTTTTGATCTGGTCAAACTCCTCATCGGTCAGTTTGCCATCTTTGAGCAGTACGGAATCCTGCACACCAATTTTGCCGATATCATGCAGCAGGGCTGTTTTGCGCAGCTGATCCAGATCGTAGGCACATAGTCCGGCACGTTTGCCAATAGCCAGTGCATATTCGGCGACACGCAGCGAATGACCGGCTGTGTACGGATCGCGTGCATCCAGTGCGGCTGCCAGCGTCGCAAAGTAGCTGTCCAGCAGCAGCTGGTTGCGCTCATCACGCATTTTGAGCCCCTGTACCATATGATTGAATCCGGAAATCAGCAGGGAGAAATCATCCGAGTAATAATCCAGTGCATCGGCACTGAAATCGCCATCCTTGATCCGGGACATCGCATTGTACAGATTATTGATCGGATGCTCCACATCACGCGCGAGCAGCTGCGCCCCGACAATACTAAAAGCAATACTGACTACAATGACCATACCCGCCCAGCTCCAGTATTCCGAAGCTTCCATACCGGTAATCTCCTGCAGCCTGATCTGTGCAGCCAGACTGAACAGCATAATCGGAAATACCCCGATCAGGAAAATGCTCAGCTGGAATTTGCGGCGAACAGTCAGATGGACTTTGCCGAGCAGCAGCGTTTCCTGTCCGTACAGCGTTTTGAGACGTTCTTTGACTGCGATCAGCATCGGGCGAATCGCCGAAGAAGTGAGAAAAAACTCAATAAATGCATGCATACTGGCAACCATTAGTGCCCCGGCAATACCGATCCATAGATAATAGGCAGGAATTATAATCCATCCGCTGTTCATGGCAAAGGCAAACAGAATCATCGATGGAACCGTCAGACCCAGAAAATGCGGCAGCATGATCCGGTACATCGATAATTTAGGAAAACGATGCAGCTGATTATAAGCGTGCTCCAGCTGCTGCTGCGTCGGCTTTTCTTCACGCATGGCATCACGAATTGGCTGAATATGCTTGCGGAATACCAACCCTTCCACTATCAGCATAAATACAAATGAAATCAGCATGATATCAATCATCCGCATACTTTGAAGCACTGAAGTATCCACCGTATTCCATACAAGCAGTCCGCCGACGACCATGACTGCGATTAATGACCCCAGAATATAGTTAAATAACACCTGACGGAGAAATTTTTGATATTCATTCACTGATGTCTCCTCATTTCCCAGGCTGCTGCCTGCCGTTCCCATTCATATGTTACGTTTCATTTACGATCCATTTGGATTACATAGTCTAAGGAAAGTCTTCTCTTTTATCACTGTTTTTATTGTTACTTCAATAGATTTCCGCTTATATTGACCTACTTCTTTATTTCGGACTCTAACCTGCAAAAGTTGATGCCAAATTCAATATTTGTTTGTGCACAATTTATTTTAGGAATACATTTACAGATTGATATTTAACAAGAGGGGGCTATTTATGCAAGCGATTGAACTTACCAGTAATCTTATTCTGCTACTTGGCACGCTGCTGCTGCTCGGCGTCCTCTCGACCAAATTCTCGTCGCGCTTTGGCATGCCGGCTCTCGTTTTCTTTATCGTAGCTGGTATGATCTTGGGACGTTTTATTTATTACGACAATGCTTTTATTACGCAGTGGTTTGGCGTGCTGGCACTGGTCATTATTCTGTTCGAGGGCGGTATGCAGACCGATATGAAACTGATCAAACCGGTTATTCGCCCGGCTCTGTCGCTGGCTACGATCGGTGTATTGCTGACTGCTTTTGTGATCGGATATTTTGCCCATCTGATTCTGGGTGTCAGTTTATTGGAGGGGATGCTGTTTGGCTCTATTGTCGGCTCTACCGACGCAGCAGCCGTCTTCTCTGTACTCGGCAACAAAAATGTACGCAAGCGCCTCACCTCCACACTGGAAGCCGAATCCGGCAGTAATGATCCGATGGCGGTCTTTCTGACGCTGATGTTTATCGAGCTGCTCAACAATCCGGAGACCAGCATATGGGGCGAGATTCTGTCCTTTTTCTGGGAAATGGGATTTGGACTCGTTCTGGGGATTATCTGCGGCAAGCTGGCCGTGTTCCTTATCAACAAAATCGATTTTGAGACCTCCAGCCTTTATCCGGTGCTCGCTGTATCCAGTGCACTGTTCACGTATGGAGTAAGCTCCCTGACGCATGCGAGCGGCTTCCTCGGAGTGTATGTGATGGCACTGGTCATGGGGAACTCCGATCTCACCTACCGCCGGACGATTCTGCAGTTCAATCAGGGCTTTGGCTGGATTATGCAGATTCTGATGTTTGTCCTGCTCGGTCTGCTCGTATTTACCGATCAATTGATCTCTGTGATCTGGCAGGGACTCGCTCTATCACTGCTGCTGATCATTGTAGCGCGCCCGATCGGCGTGTTGTTATCCCTGCTTTTCAGTCAATTTTCTTTCCGGGAAAAGACACTGCTGTCCTGGTCGGGTCTTCGTGGAGCCGTACCGATTGTACTGGCGACTTATCCATTACTCGCTGGTGTAGAGCATGGACAGCTGTTTTTCAATGTGGTGTTCTTTATCGTACTCACTTCTACGCTGATCCAGGGAACGACGATTGCTCCGCTCGCCCAGAAGCTCGGTCTGACCGAGAAAGTGCTGGATCAGCAGCCGTCGATTCTGGAGCTGGTCGCGACCGGCCGGACCACTTCCGAGATTACGCATATGACACTGACCAGCCGCAGCCGCATGATTCACCGCGAGCTGCAGGAGATCGATTTGCCGCCAAGTGTACTTATTACCGCTGTACTGCGTAACGAGGAAATCGTAACACCGCGCGGCGATACGGTTCTGCTTCCCGGTGACAAAGTGTATCTGCTCGGTCCCAAAGCCAAACGTGAAGATATCCGCCGTCTGTTCACCGGCGAGCCTGCTGCCGATACTCCCGGTGCTTCCTGAATACAGCCATTCCATGTATCGTGATACAAACAAAAGCAGCGTACCCCTGTTGAGGTACGCTGCTTTTTTATCATGGACCTGCCTGTTCAGCAGGTGATTCAATCAACCCTGATCCTGAATGCTCGCTGCGAGAATGACCGGTCCGCGAGGCTGACTGCCTTTCTCATCCGGTTCCAGCGTAATGGCTACTGTATCATATCCCTCCGGTTTAAAGGTATAGTACATCGCGCCCTTACCATCACTTGCCCAGAAGGTACCGGCGCTCTGTTTCACATCGCCCTTAATGAGCCAGACCTGAAATGCCTCCTTGCCCTGGAGTTTTGGCAAATTATCCGCCTGCACCAACAGATGGGTGCCTTTGGCATCGATAACGATCGTGGCCAGTCCCTGTGCCACAATATCCTTGGCTGCCGGACTCAGCTGAACCGCTTCATCGACTCGCGCGCCCTGTGTCGGCATGGATACCGTCGCCAGCTGTCCTTGCAGACTGTTTTTCTGGGTGTTCGCGATAGCCAGCTGCTGCTGCAAATCATGGAGCTGTCCCTGCAGATTGCCTGCATACAGCCCTGCAACAACAGCGGCGGCTGCGGTAACTGCTGCTGTCGCTCGCCAGAATACGCCTGTTTTGCGTCTGGCTGCCGGTTGACCCGATTCTGCAGAATGGACTTCTGCTGGCCGTGCTGGCTGCTGCTGTACGGCTGCCGGTGCATTAGATGCTGTACCCGCTTCGACTGTACGCGGTGCCAGAGGTATTACGTTATCTGCTGTACTGCCTGTCTCGCTGCTACTGAATACATGCTGCAGCACACGGTTTCTCATGCCCTGCGGCGGCTCCACAACCTCGGAAGTCAGCGGAAGGAAACCGATAATATCCTGCAGCTCTTCGACAGCTGTACGGCAATCATCATCCTGTCTCATATATGCTTCAAACCGCTCCTGTTCTTCACGATCCAGACCGCCGAGCACATACATTTCGACCATATCCATCATATCGCTTTTTTTGTAATCGTTACTCATATGCGTTTCCCCCCTTTACCGCTTCAGCAAGCTTGTTATGAAGCTGCCGTATGGCAAGGCGTACCCTGCTCTTGACGGTTCCAAGCGGAATGCTGAACTTTTCAGATACTTCGTGCTGAGTGAGTCCCTGGAAATAGATAGACTCAATCACCTGCTGCTGCTCCTCCCGGAGTTCCATCATGGCTTCACGTATACGCTGCCGCTCCCAGTTCAGCGATACCTGCTCCTGTACATCCGTTTTCGTATCCGGTAATACCTGAAGTGCTTCATCACCGGACGGATCTGCCGTAGCGCGCGATGCTTTGCGCCGCAGCATGTCTACTGCTATATTACGCGTGATCGTAAACATCCATGTCGAGAGCTTCCCCTGGCTTCGATCATAACGTTCCGCGTTATTCCATACTCTGAGAAATAATTCCTGAACAACTTCTTCTGCAGCCATCGTGTCATGTACGATACGATAGGCAAATGAGTATACGGCCCGTTCATAACGGTCGTACACATGCTCTAATGCTTCGGTATCCTTTTCGGCAATCCGTCGCATGAGTTCTCTATCATCAGTTATGTCATTCATCCAAGGGCTCCTTTCCCATTCCCTTATATTATAGCGTTCGCAGAAAATTTTGCGATGGATGACTTTTTGCAATATTTATTTTTTGTCAAAGATCAAGGATCAGATCTTTTTTATTATCCTTATTTTTGGGTAAACGTTATCATTTGAAAAACTGGTAGTCCGATCATTAGAGCTGTAATCCTTCTCTGTTACCGCATTAGGACTATGAGAAACAGCCCGGGAACAGGTGCCTGTATTGCATTCAGCAAGTAATTTAGTTCCTTAATTTTATACAATTTGCCTGCTTGCTTTTGGACTGCCGGGTGTAATAAAAAGGGTAGTCACAATTTACGTCATGATTCTACATACATGGTGACTGATTCACTTCTCTAAACAATAGGTTCACGCTTACCCTTTTCTTGCACTAGGGGTATTCCGCATGAACCGGTAATTGGCTTTATTCGTTATACCGGGCAGACTCATGAGTTATCATCATAGCGGTCTGTTCATTAATCCTGAAGGAGTGTGAAAAAATGTCCAAATCTTTTCTGTCCAGAATCGGTATTCTGCTGATGGCAGTCATACTGATCCTGCCGGCAACTGCTGGCGCTGCAGCAACCACCAAAGGCGCAGGTGCCGATCTGCGATCCGCTCTTGGTCAGGTGCTCGGTGAGCATGCGTTGCTCGCTGTAATCGCCATGCAAAAAGGTATTGATGGGGCTGCCGATTTTGATCAGGCTGCCGCTGCCCTGAACGCCAATACCGATGATTTGTCTGCTGCGGTTGCTTCTGTTTATGGCAATGAAGCCGGTGCTGCCTTCAAAACCATCTGGGCGTCCCATATCGGCTATTTTGTCGATTATGTCAAAGCCACAGCTGCCAAAGATACAGCTGCTCAACAAAAAGCCAAAGATGAACTGGCCGAGTACAAAGTCGAACAAGCCAAGTTCTTCGCCGATGCCAATCCGAATCTGCCACAGGCTGCACTAGAACAAGGTCTGGAAGAGCATATCAATATGCTGCTGACTGCCTTTGATGACTATGTAGCCAAAGATTATAACGGTGCCTACCAAATGGCTGACAAAGCCTACAAGCATATGTTCATGTTCGGCGATATTCTAAGTGCGGCTATTGTAAAACAGTTCCCGGACAAATTTACCGGTGATATGTCCAGCATGCCTGCTTCCGATCTGCGCTCTGCTCTGGGTAACGTACTGGGCGAGCATGCCACGCTGGCTGTATGGGTGATGCAAAAAGGTATTGATGGCGCTCCTGATTTTGATCAGGCTGCCGGACTGCTGAACCAGAATACCAATGAACTGAGTGCAGCTGTCGCTTCTGTCTATGGTGACAAAGCTGGCGAAGCATTCAAAACCATCTGGGCGTCCCATATCGGCTACTTTGTCGATTACGTCAAAGCAACAGCTGCCAAAGATACAACCGGTCAGCAAAAAGCCAAAGACGAGCTGAAAGAATACAAAGTCGAGCAAGCCAAATTCTTCGCGGATGCCAATCCGAACCTGCCACAGGCTGCTCTGGAACAGGGTCTTGAAGAACACATCAATATGCTGCTCAAAGCTTTTGATGATTATGTTGCCAAAAATTATACTTCCGCTTATGCACAGGAACGTATGGCATACGCCCATATGTTTATGTTCGGTAACACGCTGAGCGAAGCAATCGTTATGCAGTTCCCGGATAAATTCGGAGGAAGCGCTCCGGCAGCTCCGACTCCACCACAGCCGGATCACAGCAATATGCCGGGCATGACACCTGCGCCTCCTGCAACACCTGCTCCACCTACTGGTGGTGGTGCTGAAGGTACATCTGCTGATTATAATCCCGAGCTGAAAATGCGCGTTATCCAGTTCACACTGGGCAGTAAAACATATATGGTCAACGGTAAATCCATGAGCATGGGCATTATGCCTGTAGAGTATATGGGTACGACTTATGTACCACTACGCTACCTGGCCAACAATGCCAATATGAAAGTGTCTTATGACAAAGCAACCTCTACGACATGGCTTGATACCGGTATTCAGCGTTACGAATTCTGGGTCAATTCCAAAGTCTACAAAGTCGATAACATGCGTAAAGGCATGAACGATATGATCATTTCCAGAAATGGACATGTACTCGTACCAGTTCGCTGGTTTGCAGACAATTTTGAATGGAATCTGGCGTATGATAATGGCATGATTACCCTGTCCAAAACGTATTAATCTACATTTGCTGCTCTACACCAATCTTTTGGATCAGATCGATGTACGGTATCAATGCGAATGGTCAGACAGCAACCTGATCAATCGGTCCATTTCAGCCCAAAACTGTACAGCTGCCAGCCAGCTGTACAGTTTTTTGGTGCTGTTACCCATTTCTATAGACATGGGTCTTATATAACAGGAAACACAGAAATCCACCTTTTTTGGTACTATCTGATTAACTACTCTCTAATAGGTTTATACAATACATAGACAGCAAGGTAACAAATTGATCTCCGGGCTCTCCGCCCTGGCTCACATAGACCAGCACGGCAGGCAAAGACCGAAAGATCCACTACATTGGCTTTATCTCATGATAGCGCTTTAATTTAAGTTTATTCATCTCTGTACAGACATAACAATACATTAGGCAAAGGAGCAATACATGATGAAAATGAGAAAACTGATCGCACCCGTTCTTGGACTTTCCCTGTTACTGCCAGCTGCTGGCGCATTCGCTGCAGAAGGTACAACTGCAGATTACAACCCGGAGCTGAAAACAAGAGCTATCCAATTTAACATGGGCAGCAAAATGTACATGGTCAATGGTAAATCCATGAGCATGAGCATCATGCCTGTTGAATACATGGGTACTACATATGTGCCGCTTCGTTACCTGGCCAACAACGCCAACATGAAAGTATCGTATGACAAAGCGACTTCCACTACATGGCTGGACACTGGTATTCAGCGTTATGAATTCTGGGTCAACTCCAAAGTATACAAAGTCGACAACATGCGTAAAGGCATGAACGATATGGTGATCTCCAGAAATGGACACGTACTCGTACCGGTTCGCTGGTTCGCAGACAACTTCGAATGGGATCTGATGTATGACAAAGGCATGATCACCCTTACCAAAACCTACTAAGCATCATACTTTTCCAATACCAGGTAATGGCGATCGGATCGACTTTATCGTCTTTCCGAAGCCATTCAGCTCTGACTGCTCCTTACAGCGGTCAGGGCTTTTTTATTTATAAACTGATTAGGCGTATGCCCCCGGGTGTATCTATTAATGATTACATTTAATGATTAGATAGAAAGTGTATGATGATTTATCTTGTCGTTCATGCTGCCGCCTGTCCCCATTTCTATGGATTTTTAATCCCATGATTTGAAAAGGAGCTGTGCATATGAAATCAAGAAAATGGATCGTCCCTGCTTTGTCGCTTTCCCTGCTGTTTCCTGCCGCCAGCGGCTTTGCTGCCGAGACGACAGCTGACCAGAATCCGGAGCTGGAGACCAAAGTGATTCAGTTTACGATCGGCAGCGACCGGTATATGGTCAATGGATTATCAGAGACGGTAGATACCGAAGCGACCGTGTACAATAATGTCGCCTATATTCCGCTGCGCGATCTGGCAGACAGCATGGATGGTGCCACTGTATCCTATGATGCTGCAACAGGTACAACCTGGCTGGATACCGGGCTGGCACGCTATGAATTCTGGGACAACAGCAGCCGCTATCGAGTCGACAATATGGAGATGCGCGCAGACGCACCGATCCTTTCCCGGGACGGTCATGTATTGATTCCTGCTTCGTGGGTAGCGGATACGCTGGATTGGACTCTTGTATATGAAAATGGACTGGTCACGCTGTACAAACGCTACTAATTCTTGCTATTAAATCTTTCAATGATCTTTACCATTGATCCTGTATTGATCCTTACTACTAATCTTCATTTACACGGATCGCCCTTGATCCTCTATTAAGATAAAACTGACTTGGCTGCACGTTCACATATCTATCTATAAGCAAAACAGGCCTATTTCGCAGAGAAAGGCCTGTTTTGCTTATAGATTTATCTTTTATATATCTATTTTTTATACACTAAATAGATTATTTATTTAATAATACAGGTTATATTGTAATAATTTGACTTTATCTATGCTCTATGATACGATAGAACAGTTGTTTTTAACCCTCGGTTTTATCCTTCGCAAATTTTTCCGGGTGCTGCCGGAATCATCCCAAATTTCTTTTTATTCCAAACTCATTTGAAATTTGACGATCTGATTCACACTGGCGCGGTCATCGGAGCCGCAAGGACAGAAGAGAGGTAGGGCTTTTGTTGTTTTGGATTCAACGTGTTCAGACACAGACTATTCCATGTATGTCCCGTCTGTATACACCAAGCAAGCGAACCAAAACCGTCCCCGTCTATACATTTCACATTTCACCGCACACGGGGTTACGGGTTAATGATAGCTGCAGTTAAGCAGCCATATGGATACCGGAGAGCAGGATTACGCAGCCTGACTCTGTAACTAAAGCAGTACATTTTGCACCCCACGGCATACTAACATGCCATTTTGCAAAATCCGGAAACATCAATTACACACATTGTTGAGCATGAAGCAATTCACATATGGCTCGTAGGCTGTATCACGGCTTATGGCATTTCAAGCAAAATCAAACATAAGACGCAACACCAAAGATCTCCGGCAGGACGACCCAACAGGTTGTCTTCCGGAGATCGTCCAATTTATAGGGATATTTCTCTCATACTCTCCTGTTGTTCTGCGCTACTCTCCTGTTCTCTTTTGCTCTTGCTCTTTTGCTCTTGCTCTTTTGTTCTTATTTTTACTCTTCCTTCTCTTCCTTCTCTTCTTTCCTGTTCTTCTTTCTGCTTCCTTTTCCAGTTCTCTTATTATTCTTGTCAAATTCATATCGGATACGTGGGATCGCAGCAACCCTGAATCGCATACAATAGGGTACATAGATAGCAAAAGGATATACCTATGTCCCGATATCGGACAACGATCTGAGATTTACCGTGAAATGATAAAGACAGCGGAGACACCGCATTGTATCTGCTCTATAGTATCTGTTACATTCAATTAGATTAGTACATCATTATATACAGAGGTGAACTGCATTATGAAGCGAATTACAATTCTAATCGCCGATGACGAAGCCGAGATCGCCGATCTGGTCGCTCTGCATCTGCAAAAAGAAGGTTATCACACGGTCAAAGTACTGGACGGACAATCGGCACTGCATGCCGTTCAGACGCAGGCAATCGATTTGGCGGTACTGGATATCATGATGCCGGGTATGGACGGCTACGAAGTCACTCGCAAAATACGGGAGCAGCATCATATGCCGATCATTTTCCTCAGTGCCAAAACGTCGGATATGGACAAAATTACGGGGCTTATTACCGGAGCCGATGATTATATGACCAAACCTTTCAATCCCATGGAGCTGGTCGCACGCGTCAATTCCCAGTTGCGACGCTCGCTGCAGTTCAACCAGGCTGTTCCCACCCAGCGTACCCTACTGGAAAAAGGCGGACTGGTAATCATGCCCGAGCAGCACAGCGTGACGCTCTACGGCAAGCCGCTGGAGCTGACACCCAAGGAATTCGATATCCTGTACCTGCTCGCCAGCCACAGCAAGCAGGTATTCAGCGCCGAAAGCATTTTCGAACAGGTGTGGGGCGAAGCTTATTACGAGGGCGGTAATACGGTTATGGTCCATATTCGTACCCTGCGCAAAAAGCTAGGTGAAGATCTGGACAAAAATAAATTTATCAAAACGATCTGGGGTGTGGGGTATACGTTCAATGACTAAACGAAGAAGCTTCCGTACAACCATGATTTTGCTGCTTGGTCTGAGTATGCTGGCGTCTGGCGCTATTACATACGGCGTATACAAACTGCTGCAGGCGTATTATTGGGGGTACGGGCCGAAGATCAGCTCGCCCAATACCGCCACTTCATGCGTAATATCGGAGATATTTATTTTTTCCTGCTGCTGTTTATCCCTCTGGCTATTTTGTTTTTCTTCTGGTTTACCAAGCCATATGCCGCCTATTTCCGGGATATCTCGGCAGGTATCAGTCATTTGGCCAATGGCGATTTTCAGCATCGGGTACAGATTTCCTCCAGGGATGAGCTGGGCATGATTGCCGAGGACGTGAATCTGGCCAGCGAGAAGCTGCAGCAGGCGATCGAACGAGGAGATTTTGCCGAGAGCAGCAAAGATCAGCTGGTCGTCAATCTGGCGCATGATCTGCGAACACCGCTGACTTCGGTGCTTGGCTATCTCGACCTGCTGATGAAAGATGATCAGCTGACCGATGAACAGGTGCGGCATTTCACCTCGATTGCTTTTACCAAATCCCGGCGGCTGGAAAAGCTGATCGATAATTTATTTGAAATCACCCGTATGAATTATGGTATGCTGCCGCTTCAGAAAGCACAGCTGAATCTGAGCGAGCTGCTGAAGCAGATGAATGAAGAACTGTATCCCGTATTCGAGAAAAGCCGCCTTATCACCCGTCTGAAGCTGGACAACGATCTGGTCGTCTCCGGTGACGGGGAGCTGCTGGCGCGTGTCTTCGAGAATCTGCTGATGAACGCTTCACGTCATGGCAAAGACGGTGTCTATGTCGATATTCATGGATTCCGGGATGCCGACCAGATAGTAATCCGGGTCATTAATTATGGCGGCTATATCCATCCCGAGGATCTGCCGTATATTTTTGATATGTACTATACTGCAGATCGGGCGCGTACTCCGCAGGAAGGCGGAACAGGTCTGGGACTGTTTATTGCACGTAATATTGTAGAGCAGCATGATGGTACCATCTCGGTCCAAAGCGATGTTGTGCAGACGCTGTTTGAAGTACGCCTGCCTGCCATAACCTAAATCCGCCAAACAAACTTAAGAAAAACTTTAAAAATGCCCCACTTTTTCTTTAATCCATTTCCTTTATCCTTGATTGTATACAGAACAAGGAGGATCACGGATGAAGAAAAAGTGGGGATTTTGGATTGTGGGCATATTGCTCGGCTGCGCGATTCTGGAAGCAGTCGTATGGTTTCATTACAAAGACAGACTGCTTGTTGATCTGGAACCTGCAGGAAATACCGATTGGGATTACAGTGTACCTTTGACCGCCAACCTGCAGAGCTGGGTACATAAAGGAGATTTACTACTCGTCAATACGTCCTATGCAATCCGTCCGGAAGGAGTAAAAAAAGATATTGTGGTTCTTGCAGACCACGACGAGCTGAACAGCGGCTTTGTCTTGCTGGATCGGGATATGAGTCTGTCCCGGCAGGTAGCAGAGCGATTTCAGGAGATGACGTCAGCCGCTGCAACAGAAGGAGTTCATTCCTTTTTGATAAGCAGCGGATACCGTGACCTGGACAAGCAGGATGAGCTGTTCCAGGAAAAAGGGGCCGATTATGCCCTCCCTGCAGGACACAGCGAGCACAATATAGGCTTGTCCCTCGATATCGGTTCTTCCCTGACCAGAATGGAGCAAGCGCCGGAAGGAGATTGGCTGGAGAAGAATGCGTGGAAATACGGATTTATCCTGCGCTATCCAAAGGACAAAGTAGATATTACAGGCATTCAGTACGAACCCTGGCATTTCCGTTATGTAGGACTGCCGCATAGCGCCATTATGTACAAAAAGAATCTGGTGCTGGAACAGTACCTCCAGCTGCTCAGGGAAAAGAAAGAAATGTCGTTCTCGCTGAACAATCATGATTATAATATCCGCTATTACCCTATCGCTTCCGAAGCGAATATTTACGTTCCCCGGCAAGGCTCCTACGTCATATCCGGGGATAATATGCAAGGTATCATTGTGACCGCCAGCAATTAACGGTCCTATGACCGGAAAGGAAACCAGCATGAAGCATAACCATACCTCACCGGGCAATCCGTATAAACACAGCCTGCAGATTATTCCGTTGATCCTGTTCGTCGCCTATCTGTACCTGCTGACACAGATTATTCTGTTCAAAGGAGGCCCTGTAGACCCCGGTATCATCAAAGTACAGCTGATGGCATGGCTGCAGCAGCCGGATCTAATCTATACGCGTACGATCAACCTGACGCCGTTTCAGGAGATTACCAGAGACTGGCACCGACTGTCCCTGCATCCATCGGGTACATCGATCCAGCTGATTGGCAATGTGCTGGCATTTTTCCCGCTGGGGATTTTTATTCCTGTGCTTCTGCGTCACCCGGTATGGTCCGGCATTCTCGTATTGCCGATCTCGCTGCTGCTCAGTCTAGGGTACGAGGTCACGCAGCTGTTGACCGGCATAGGCATATTCGATGTGGATGACCTGATGCTCAACACAGCAGGCGGCGTGATTGGTTATTTGGCATTTATGACAACCGTCTTGTGCGGTAAATGGCTGATCGGTGCCAAATCGTCTTCTGTCACTGCAGCGCCGTCTACAGAAAATAGAGCTTTATAAAAGAACAAAAAAAGAGACTCCATCATTCGCAGCTGATGGAGTCCAAGATATAGTAATTCAAAAGGGGTTATTACAGACATTGTAGCCTGCTCATCTTAAAATAACCTGATAGAAACCTTAAAGAAACATTAATTTTCGATTTTTAGGTATCTTCTTTTATAATATTATGCCAAAAAAAGTGAACGCCACGGTCGCAGTCCATGGCGTTCAATTCGTTTATATATTCAAAAGGGGTATGCATTTACTATAACCGGATTATCTTAAAGGTTTATGAACTGTACCTAAAAATCGCATTAATTTTACGAAAAGCCACGTTAAGAAGCTTTATTCCGCTTGGCAAATGCTATATTCAAACACTTTACTCTACTCTGCAGATGCTCAGGAATCGGCCAATTTCTGCCGAACCGACTCGATTTTGTACTGGGCGGATGTAGGATGGTCACGACGATCATCAATTTTGACAGAAGTCGATACACGGCCTGCTCCCTCGTCGAACGGACATTCATGCAGTGCCAGAATAGCCTGCATCACATCCTTGATATCTCCCTCAATAATCGTACTCATCGGTGTCAGCTGGAAAGTAATTCCCTGCTGGCTGTTCAGCACGCGCTGCATTTGTGCTACATATGCACTCAGGCTTGTACTGCCTGTACCAACCGGAATAACGGTTACTTCTGCAATTGCCATACGATCTCCTCCTTGGTCTGATCAAAATAGGTCTATTCTTATATTAAACCTGTTGGGTGCCCTTTCCAACTGTACCCTCGCAGAAGAGACTTGCAGATGGTCTGCGTTGGGCGCCTGTTGATCCTTTTTTACAACTCTACGCGATCTTCAGTCAGACAGCCAGCTTCTTTTATTCGCCATTTTCCTGTCACATTCTCTTCTTATCCTCCTATGCTGCTATCGTTTGATTTGTCAATATATTGGGTCATATCATCACATACACATCTATATATAGAATAAGATGAGATTTTGTTGCCTTACAACGGACTGCTCGATCCTATACTATATCGGAAAAGGATGATAACCATGACCATACTGCGACCTTCTTCCACCTATCAGCCTGAATCACCGGCTGCTCCTGCTTCAGATACCTACGCCCACCTGCTGCCTCTGGCTGAGCTGGGAGATCATATTATTCACGGTGAACATGAATCCGCCCGCGAGAACGCCAACCTGAACGGAGACAGCTTTTCCGGCAAAATGAGTCGTCTTGGCAGTGAATATGCCCGCTGGTATACCCGCCAGAATGTGCTGCCTGAGCCGGTACAACAAGCTGTACAGCAGAATCGCATCTATATCCATGATCTGGACCATTATGCACTGGGTACCACCAACTGTATTTTTATTCCGTTCGAGAAACTGCTGCGTGACGGATTCAGCAGCGGCAATGGCAGTCTGCGCACACCCAACTCCATCATGACAGCGATGGCGCAGGTCGCGATTATTTTCCAGTGTCAACAAAATGCCCAGTACGGAGGCGTCGCCGCCAATAAGCTGGATTATGATCTGGCACCCTATGTGACCCGCTCCTTCCGTAAGCATCTGCGTAAAGGTCTGCGTTATTTTGAATCATCAGTAAGCCATACTGCGGCGAATGCTGCTGCAGGAACAGGCGAGTTTACAGCATCGAGCGGTTCGTCGGATGTACAACCTCCGTCTGCTGGCCGGCTATCCGATTGTATACAGCATCCAGGTTCTACACTATTTGAGCATGCAAATAGAAATGATCTGGAAGAGATGATTCTGACCGCGTCTATGGGCGATGAGCAGCTGGCTGCCCGTTATCCTCATGCTTATGCATATGCTGTGGAAGAGACGCGTACGGAGACGTACCAGGCGGCAGAGAGCCTGGTTCACAACCTAAATACGATGTCCAGCCGCGGCGGTGGCCAGATTCCTTTTACCAGTATCAATTATGGTACCTGCACATCGACCGAAGGGCGTCTGATCGTACAGAGCCTGCTGGCTGCTACAGTACGTGGATTGGGACATGGCGAGACGCCTATTTTCCCGATACAGATCTTCAAATGCAAGCAGGGCATCAATCAGCAGCCCGGTGACCCCAATTACGATCTGTTCCTGCAGGCTATCGAATGCTCCTCCCGTCGACTGTATCCGAACTTCGCCAATCTGGATGCGCCGCTGAACGCGGAATATATGATTCCCGGCGAGCCCGATACGGAATTTGCTACCATGGGCTGTCGTACACGGGTTGTAGCTGACCGATTCGGACGCAATCATCTGTCTGGCAAAGGAAACCTTTCATTCAATACGATTAATCTGGTGAAGCTAGGAATCGATCACGGAATGTACCGGAACCCGCTTGCTTCGTTCCATCGTCAGCAGAATCAGGAACAGCGACCAGACAGCAGACTCGACAATTCCACACTACGGACGACTCATGTACATATGGCTGCGGACTCCGCTCCTGCACTGCCGGATGAAAAAGGATTCTATCGTGCACTGGACGAGTGTATTGCTATCGCTGCAGAGGCACTGCTGCATCGTTACCGCATTCAGGCAGTACAGCCTGCCAAGGCATCGGACTTTATGATGCGTGAAGGTGTCTGGGAAGGTGGAGATCAGCTGCAGCCGGATGAACAGGTCGGCGACTGTCTCAAGCATGGTACTTTGTCGATCGGATTCATCGGTCTGGCCGAATGTATGAAAGCTCTCTATGGTGCCCATCATGGTGAGGACGAGCAGGTATACGAACGCGCTCTCGCACTGATCACCTATATGCGCGAGGCCTGTGATGCACTGAGTGAACAGCACAATCTGAACTTCTCGTTGATGGCTACACCTGCCGAAGGACTATCCGGCAAATTCGTACAAAAGGATCGCCAAACCTACGGCTCTATCGAAGGAGTGACCGACCGGGAGTATTACACTAATTCGTTTCATATTCCGGTCTATTATCCAGTGACTGCCGCGCGCAAAATCCGGCTGGAGGCGCCATTCCATCACTACTGCAATGCCGGAGCGATCTCCTATATCGAGCTGGACGGCAATGCCAGACAGAATCCCGAAGCAATGAATTCTATTATCCGGTATGCACTGTCACAAAATATCAGCTACTTTAGTATCAATCATCCTATCGATCGCTGTACGGCTTGCGGACATGAAGGCATCATCGGTTCACACTGTCCGAACTGCGGCGCATCCGAGCAGGAAGTGCATATTGCAAGACTTCGCCGGGTCACCGGTTATCTGACAGGCGATTACCAGACCCGGTTCAATCCGGCCAAGCAGGCCGAAGTCCGTGACCGGCTGAAGCACAGCTGATGAATATCTGCGGTTATATTCCCGAGTCGATTAATGAAGGACCCGGACTGCGTGCAGTGGTATTTATCAGCGGCTGCACGCATCGTTGTCCCGGCTGCTTCAGTCCGCATACATGGTCTTTTCAGGCTGGCAAGCCATTTACCCTGGAACTGCAGCAGCAGATTATCGGGGAAATGGCCGAGAATCCATTGCTCGGCGGTCTGACAATTGCCGGAGGCGATCCGTTCTTTTCCGCAGCCGAAACAAGTGAATTTGTGCAGCGCGTCCGGGCAGCTTTGCCGGATTTCTCGATCTGGATTTATAGCGGATATACATGGGAAGAAATTATTCATTCGAATCATCCGGAATATTTGAAACTTTTGCAATTATGCGACGTATTGATAGATGGTCGATTCGATCAGCAGCAGCGCGATGTGTCCCTGCTCTATCGCGGAAGCCGCAATCAGCGTATTGTCGATATTAATCGTAGTATGGTGAGTGGACAGGCGGTATGCCTGCTATAAATCAGCTGTATCCGGCACTGGTATGTAATTTATTCCATATCAGAAAAATGCTGGAAATAAAAAGATTGACTTTCGCGATTGAATTGCATATGATTTGCTTAAAGTAGATTGATTTTGCAAAAAATAGGCTTGATCCATACCGGGCGTAAGCAGCGGTATCAACCTCATAATTCTATTCCTGTTAAAGGGGAGTAGCTGTACAGGCACAGTCGTCATTACGGGTGAATAACCCCGGTTCTGCCTGGCAATGAATCACAACCATTGTTAGCGAGACCTTTACCACAAATTGGTGAAGACTCGCTATTTTTCGAGAAACCTTTACCTTTGTGGTAAAGGTCTTTTTTAATACACGCCGAGTCATTTGACCGGTATATATTATATTTTTAGGAGGAGTCTTATGGATGCAGCTTTGTTGTTAGAGTATGGCTGGGTATTACTCGTATTGATTGCACTGGAAGGTCTGTTGGCCGCAGACAACGCGCTTGTACTGGCGATTATGGTAAAACATCTTCCGGATGATCAGCGTAAAAAAGCTTTGTTTTATGGATTGTTTGGAGCTTTCATTTTCCGCTTCGGCTCCCTGTTCGTCATCTCCTTCCTCGTCGATGTATGGCAGGTTCAGGCGATTGGTGCTCTTTATCTGTTGTACATTTCCATCAATCATATTGTTCGTGCGCTGCTCTCCAAGCGAAGCGAGACCGAGGAAGCTGCCGAGGATAAAGGCCCGGCAGCCAACCCGAAAAAGCAGTCCGGTTTCTGGATGACTGTATTCAAGGTCGAAGTAGCCGATATCGCTTTTGCCGTAGACTCGATTCTGGCAGCCGTTGCGCTGGCAGTAGCCCTGCCGGCCAGTGGATTGCCACCGATCGGCGGACTCGATGGCGGACAATTCATCGTTATCTTCCTGGGTGGTCTGATCGGATTGATCATCATGCGTTTTGCGGCTTCCTTCTTCGTCAAGCTGCTTCAAGAGCGTCCGGGTCTGGAACTTGCTGCATTTGTAATCGTCGGCTGGGTAGGTATCAAGCTGACCGTTATTACACTGGCACACCCGTCTCTGGCTATCATATCTGAGCATTTCCCTGAAAACTCGATCTGGAAGCTCAGCTTCTACATCGTCCTCGTCGGGATTGCACTGGCGGGCTGGTTCCTATCCAGCAAGAGGACTGTTGATGAAAACGGAAATGCTGTCAAAGAGGTTAAAGAAGAAATCAAGCAGGATCTGTAAGTACAATCTTTCGAGCAAGCGAGCGAAGTCTCCATCCGGGGCTTCGCTCGTTTTTTTGTGTATTTTACTTTGTCGATGGCTATTGTAATACCCGATATACATAGACTAGCTAATTAATTTTCCATAATTTTGAATTAACTATTATAATTTTGAATTTATGGACGAAATAATAATCATACGTGCTCAAACAAGGTGAGTTCTTCAGAGCTATATATGGATTATATTTCAAATTATAGAAATTAAAAGGTTTATGATTATATAATTTGGATAACTGTGTTACATAAGCTCTGCAAGAAGCTTACACTACAATACATTGGAGTGAATACTATGCGACTAGCCGGTAATTTCAAAACATTCACTAAATTGATCAGCGCTTTTATTCTTGTAGCCCTTATCCTTGCAGCGGTAGGCATCTATGGACTGAACAATCAGAATATAATGAAAAAAAATATCGACGGTCTATATACTAACAATCTGGTCTCCATGCAGTCCCTGGCCGCCGCCGAACTGTCCCTTCAGAAAATGCGTGTAGCCTCTCGTGATATCGCCCTAAGTACAACTACTGCCGATAAACAAAAAGTAATGGATACCATCCCCGATCTGATCACTACTGTAAATGAAAATATGGCTAAATATCGCAGTACTCCCTTGAGCGCTGCTGAAAGTGCAGAGCTGCAGAACTTTGACAAACTATGGGCCAATTATCAGGAACTGTATAACCGTGCCGTGACTCTGGCAGAAAATTCTTCTCCTGCGCAATTCCAGCGTTTTGTCCAATCCAAAGTGCTTCCTGCCGGAACCGATATGTACAGCAGTATCGGCAAACTGAACGAACTGAATATCAAACAGGCTGGAGAAGCTTACAATACAGCCGGAAATGTATTCAACAGCGCCAAGCTGTGGACCACCATCTGGATTATCGTCTCGTTCCTGTTCTGTCTGCTGCTCGGTACCGTAATTGCCCGAATGATCAGTGCACCACTCAAAAATATCGCCGGCCTGCTCAAAAAGGTAGCTTCCGGTGATCTGCGCGAACGCTCCAGCCTGACAGGCAAAGATGAGATTGGTCAGCTGGCTGCAGCTGCCAACGAAATGACCGAACGTCTGAATGTGCTTGTATCCGAAATTGTCGATTCTGCCCAGACTGTAGCCGCCACTTCCGAACAAATCTCGGCCAGTACACAGGAGATCGCCGGCAGCAGTGCCAACCAGTCTCAATATGCACAATCGATCGCCCAGCTGTTCAAAGATATGTCTGTAGCTATTGATGATGTCGCTCACAGCGCCGAAGAAGCAGCCGAACTGTCCAACAACACCGTTAACAAAGCGCAAAAAGGCGGCGAAATTGTCTCTCAATCCACTACGGGCATGCAGGAAATGAATCAACAGATGTGCAATCTGGAAAAAGACTCCAATCAGATCGGTGAGATTATCGGAGTCATCGATGATATCGCCGATCAAACCAACCTGCTCGCACTCAATGCTGCGATCGAAGCAGCACGTGCCGGAGAACAGGGTCTTGGGTTCGCTGTCGTGGCTGATGAAGTACGCAAACTGGCTGAACGCAGCAGTGCTGCTACCAAAGAAATTACCGGCATTATCCGCTCCATGCAGTCCAATATGAAGCAAAGCCTGAACGCTGTGGAACGCAATGCCCAGTATTCGATTCATACAAGCGAAGCTTTTACGGATATTATCAACCGTGTCAGTGATTCTGCGATGAAGATCAACGGAATTGCCGCCGCCAGTGAAGAACAAAGTGCCCAATCTGTCGAGGTGATGCACTCTGTCACAGAGATTGCTTCTGCCAGTGAAGAAGTAGCATCGGCCTGTGAACAAACAGCTAGTTCTTCCCAGGATCTGGCACAGCTCGCCGACCGTCTGCATTCGTCTATCAATACATTTAAAATCTAATACCGATAGAAAAACCTCCTGTTCGCCGATTATCTGGCAGCGAACAGGAGGTTTTTGTTTATTGCTTGGGTTATTTTTATAAAGATTCAATAATATCGCCAGCCAGCAGAGATGCCGGGTTGCCTGTCCGCTTGCGGGCTGCCTCTTCTCCGGCATGTCCATGCAGATGCACTCCAAATGCAGCTGCCTGCAGTCCGCTTAGCCCTTGCGCCATCAGACCGGAGATGACACCGGTCAGTACATCTCCCGAACCTCCGGTAGCCATGCCCGGATGACCCGTCGTATTTACGAAAATATCTCCCTGCGGAGAAGCCACGATAGTTCGCGCACCTTTCAGTACAAGCACTACCCCGTGCTTGCTCGCAAAATCACGAGCGATCCCGATCCGGTCGCGCTGGATATCGGCAGTGGATACGCCGGCCAGCCGGGCCATTTCTCCAGGATGCGGAGTCAGTACCGTATCCGCCTGACGACGGGGCCAGCGTGACAGTCCTTCGGCTTCGGATAATATATTCAGACCATCGGCATCCAGCACCAATGGCTGCTGTGTCTCTTCCCACAGGGTACGCAGCCATTCGTTATCATCCTCAAACCGACCCAATCCCGGACCGATCGCGAGCACATCCGCTTTGGCGGTCTGCTCGACAATAGTCTGTGCTGTATCTGCTTTCCATTGTCCATCCGGGTCCTCGGAAGCCGGGATCATCATCAGTTCGGGTACATGCCCAACCATATGCTTCATCAGCTGCTCCGGCAGTGCCCAGCTCACCAGACCACTGCCTATGCGAAGTGCAGAGCGGGAAGCCATCAATCCGGCACCACTCATCTTCATACTGCCGCCAATTACCATAACATGACCGTAGGTGCCTTTGTGTCCATCGATCGCACGGGCACGGCTCGTATCGATCTGCAGTACGTCCCGAAGCACATCGTCTGTAATAAGATGCGCGCGCAGGCCGGCTTGCTTTGCAGTAGAACGCGGAATGCCTATTGATCGTACCACGACTTCGCCTGCGGCTGTCGCTCCGGGATACTGGGTAAGTCCCTGCTTGAGAAAAGCGAGACACACTGTAACTTGGGCCTGAATGCAGTTCTCTGCCACCTCTCCGGTATCCGCGTTCAGACCGCTCGGAATATCCGCAGCAATAATCGGTTTACCTGAAATATTCGCAGAGCGGATGATCGATGCATACGGTTCACGCGGCTCACCTTTGCTGCCGGTACCGAGCAGTGCGTCGATAATACCGGTATAGTTGCTCCATGGATGTTGATTATGCTCTGCCTGTTTCGAGCCGGAAGCGGTATGATTGATGCCGCTTTCCTGTTTATTGCCTTCTTCCGTTTCTGCATGCAAATTCCACTCCTCACTCCAGACCCGATATGCAATACCGGAACGATGGGCGGCATCACGCTGTGCTGCTGCATGTCCTGTAAGTTCCTGCGGATCCTGGGCGTAGAGCAGCGTGACCGCGATTCCTGCATCCATCAGATAACGTACTGCGACCAATCCATCTCCACCATTGTTGCCTTTGCCGACCAATACGAGCCAATGCTGACGGGAACGATCCGGAATGACTCTCTCGTCACTGCGGATGCCTCCTTCGTTGGTGAGCGCTCGTCCACGCGGCACATCGGCCTGCTCCTCTTGCTGTCCGCCGCACCAGGCAATTACTTCCTCCGCTATCGCTTTGCCTGCACTCTCCATCAGGGACATCGCCGGAATTCCCAGCTGTTCAATCGTATATTGATCCAGATCACGCATCTGCTGCGCGGTTACAATGTACATGGTTCTGCTCCTTTCCTGATTCACCGTGTAAGGCTTTCTTTTACTATATAACCGTATTTGTGGTTGAACAAAAATCAGGCTTGTTGAATAAGAGCTACCTGTACAAAGTGATTCGGGTTGTCCGGTATATATGTTTGGTATTTTTCAGGCATATTTTTATTGCTTGATACTTATAGCAAAGCGATTATCCACTTGAGCGACTATACCAAACAAGCGACCTTTATCTGATCCGAGATCAATAAAGGTCGCTTGTTATTATTCAAGGTATTCATTTAAAAGGACGACGTTCTAACTGTTCCTTCTGTATTGTTCAACAACCTGATCAGTAAGCTACCGTAAAACGGTCGTGGATAAATTGTGGATCTTCCACTTCGTCAAACAGAGCAGCGGCATAATCCTCAGCCGAAATGCGGCTGGCTCCGTCATCATCCGTGATCAGGCGGGATGTGCCAATACGGAAATTGCCTGTGCGCTTGCCGGGCTCGATCCAGCTAGCAGGACTGACATACGTCCATTCCAGATCGCTGTGACGATATACGTCGTAGGCTTCTACGTGTGCCAGTGCGAGCGGTTTGATTTCTACCGGGAAATCGGGCGTGTCCATCAGACGTACGCCTGGTTCCACTTCCAGACTACCTGCTCCGCCAACAATAACCAGGCGGGAGACACCCGCTTTTTTCATACCTTCTACAATCGAACGCGCTGCTTCCGGCAGATCGGATTCCTGTCCAAATTGCGGACCAAATGCATTAATAACTACATCATGTCCGGCGACAGCCGCTTCGACGCTGGACGGCTCCATTACATCCAGACGAATGCCGCTCAGACGCTCGGTGTTGGGATCGATTTTGGAAGAATCGCGTGTAGCAGCAGTCACTTCATAGCCGCGTCGCAGTCCCTCCTGCACGAGACGCTGTCCAATCGTACCTGTTGCACCAATAATAATTACTTTCATTGTTATTCATCCTTTCCGTCTTGACCGATTAAGCCTGTTTCTGTTTTTTACATACCCTCGGAAGCTGCTGCTGATTCAGTCTTAGCTCTGAATCGCCTGGCGAACTTCTTCCATCTGATGGATATCTGTCGTAATCTGATGCAGTGTAATTTGCTCCAATTCCTGCTCCATCGCACGCTGGGCGCGGGCAAATACCTGTTCCAACTCCTGCTGGATATTGCGTCCAACCTCACAATTGGGATTGGGATTATCGTGTATAGCAAATAATTCATCCCGTGCATCATTCTGCGTCGCCCGGTAAATATCGAGCAGTGTGATCTGGTCAGCGGAACGGGTCAGCTGTGCACCGGCAACCCCTGGCTGGGTACGCAGCAAGCCTGATTTGGTTAACTGGCTAATCATTCGCCGGATGACCACCGGATTGGTATTAACGCTGCCTGCGATCATCTCTGAAGTAATCCGTCCCTCTGTGGAATCAAGCAACGACAATGTATGAATCGCTACAGCAAAACGACTGTTATACGCCATCTGGATTCCTCCTTTCCTGCTGGCATTCTGATACGGCGATCAGGTTCCCATTTATATGAATAATCGTCTATTTATAATGATTACAATTCCAGTCCATAATTTAGTATACCAGCAATTTGCGCAAAACCAATACGGTTTATCGATCAGGTACGGACAAACCGTGCTTTTTGTGGAGACACTTTATACAGAAATAGAGCAATCTGCCATGTATGCCTGCTACCGTCAGAATATCTGCCTTATTTTGAAGCTCAAAAACGGATTTTTCGTTTAATAGAATAAGAGTGAGTATTTTATCGTCCTGTCGGTTTGATATAGATCTTTTTTCGGAAAGGAAGCTGATATCATGTCAACTGCATTGCCTGTATTAAAATGGATCACCTTTGCGCTGGAAGCATTGATGGCAATTCCGATCATAGGCGGAACATTCGTAATCTCCTATGGATATTCGCCGCTGTTTATCGCTTTTATCCTGCATCTGGTCGCGCTGGTGCTGGCCGTACGTCTCGGACGCTCGCCGTTCGGTAACGCTTTTGGTGTTATCACGTCGGCACTGGCCTGGATTCCCTTCCTCGGCTGGATTATGCACTGTATCGCGGCTGTCCTGCTGCTGATCGAATCGATTGCCGTAACCGGAACCCGCAGTACAGATCGTTATCGTCGTTACTAAGCCGGACTCTGCTTCTCTCCCACCTGTTCTTATATTATAAATAGTGATATTATCAGCATAACCATATTGTTCGTATCAATTGATCAACAAAGGAGTGAATCGGGTGGGATCACTGGAATGGACTTCTTTTCAACATGATCCGGCACTGCTGATCGCTGTCAGCTTTGCCGGATTGGTGCTGCTCGTCCTAACGTATAGCCTGTCTGCCAGACAGCGGCAAAGTACAGACCGGGAACGCATGCGCAGGATTCAATCCAGCCTGGATTATTTTACCCAAGCAGCCGGACACTTGTATCCGGCTGTTGCTGCGCCTGTTGCCATGCAGTCTGCTGCCGCAGCCAAGTCGTACAGTATAACAGATAATCGGAGTTCAGCTTCGACAGTTATTCTAGGCTGCAAAGCGGCTCCCTACGCCTCTGGTGAGCTGCTGAAGCGGATTGACGAATACCTGGAGCGTTCGGATCGGCAGTCCACGCTGCTGCTCTACCGGACACTGGAGATGGAGATTAGCCGGCTTACGCGTGAGCGTAATGGACTGCTGACACGCGGCGAGCATCCGCGCTGGGGCACGCTGTTCTGGATGACACTGCGTCCGCTGCTGCCATTTGCAGCATTGATCGTAGAAATGATGTTCTGCTGGCAGCTGATTAACGAGCTGCAGTATTCGGAACCCTCTGGGGACGCGCCTTTGTTCGCTGTCATGCGGTTTGTGTCCTGCAGTGGAGCGCTGCTGCTGCTATATGGTGTGATCCGTACCGAATTCCGGGAAAGTGGGCGACGGGCTTCCTTTGTCATCGTCACGCTGATTATATGCGCGCTGACGCTGCTGCACATACTCGGATTGACCGCTGCGCCGTATATTCTGGTTGCACAGATTCTGATGTATGCTGCCGGATATCGGCTCACCCGTGAACCCAAGCGCAAAGAACGTCCCTATGCCGGAGAATATGAATAAAAAAGGTGCAGTTTCTGCCATAACCTTGATCGGGTTATTCAGATACTGCACCTTTCTTATATGTGAAGCAAGGTTATTTATTGACAATAGTCCAGTGAATCGTAATCCTATCAGCCTTCCACTTCGTTCAGATCTGCCATCAGACAGACTGGACGGTTCAGGGTAAGCTCATGGCCGGTAGGCGTCAGACGACCGGTATCCGGTTCGGCCGCAAACTGGACAATGTTATTGCTGTCCTGGTTGCAGACGAGTACATATCCGCCAGGCACTACAGCAAAGTTGCGTGGTGTCTGCCCTTTGACCGGCACCCATTCTACAGGGGTCAACTTACCAGACTGTTCATCGATATCATAATGGATAAGACTGTCGTGACCACGGTTGGAAGCATATACGTAGCGACCGCACAGGGACAGGCGGATATCGCCGCCGGTATTTTCGCCCTGGAAATCTTCGGGAAGTGTCGATACCGTATCCAGAATTTCCAGTACCCCATTCTCGACGTTACGTGCATAGGAAGTGACGGTGCTGTTTAGCTCATTAATGCCGTAGGCGAGCTGACCGTTCGGATGGAACACCAGATGACGCGGTCCGGACTGCGGTGGCAGTTCGGTGACTCCTGCTTTGACCAGTGTACCGTTCTCGATCGTATAGCTGACAATCTGATCCAGTCCCAGATCGGAGACATAAGCCATGCGGCTATCCAGTGAAGATACAGCAGAATGAAGATGCGGAGCATCCTGACGCTCCGGATGCGTACCACTGCCTTCATGATGAACTTCGCCGCTCATTTCGCCAAGACTTCCGTCTTCTTGCACCGGGAAAATGTTGGCATTCTTGCCGCTATAGTTGGCGACCAGCAGATGCTCTCCATTGGGCGTCAGCTGTACGTAGCATGGTGCACCGCCACCGGTAGCTTTGCGATCGACCAGATGCAGCTCATGCGTCTGCTCATCTATCGTAAAGGCAGCAATCTCACCTTCATCGATCTCGCTGGCAGCATAGAGATGACTTCCTTCTGCGGACAACGCCAGATAAGACGGGTTCTCTACTCCGGCCATTTCCGAGACGATGCGCAGCTCTCCTGTCTCCTGATTCATCACAGCGACATGAATACCGGCTTCTTCCTTGCCTGCATATGTACCAATGTACATCCATACCTGATTATCGGTTACCGACATGACAATTCCCCTCTCGTATCCGTATTGGCCTGCCGCATCATATAGCGTACAGCAGGCTGGTTCATTCTCTAATTAATACCGATTCTACGAGAGGATGAATCATCAGCGCATCGTTATCCTGCGGATAAACATACGCAAAAAGGTCGGTACCGCCAGAAAAATCAGCAGCGTACGGAACAGCTGGTAGCAGCTGACCGTGGCAATATCCGCATTGACCTCATGTGCAATAATCCCCATCTGATCCATACCGCCGGGTGCCATACTGAGCAGCGCGGTTGCCGGTGTCAGCTGATGCCACTGAATCAGAATAACACTCATGACGCAGGCAAAAATAAGCAAAACCACTCCACTACCGACAGCGAGTATAATCATCTGCAATTTGCGGTTCAACTGCTCTGGATGAAGCATTAGTCCAATAGAGCTGCCGATCATTAGCTGGGCTGCGTCCAGCAGAGATGCCGGAAGCGCCGGACCCGGGATACCCATTAGCTGGATAACCGCAGTCACCAGCATCGGCAGCAGCATATAAGCGGTCGGGAAATGAAATCTTTTGCCGATCACTGCCGCAACAGGACAGACAATAGCGAACAACCAGATCGTTGGCGGCAGTGACGACCAACCCGGCGAAGAATGGGTCATGGCTTCTGTCACTGTATTCAGATCCACGCCAAACAGCGGACTGAAAATCAGCAGCGGTACAAAAATCACAATCATCATCAGCCGGGATACCTGCAGAAAGGTAACGACTGTCAGATCAATCCCTTTCAGCTCCTGTGCCAGTAAGACCATCTGGGTCAGTCCGCCGGGAATACTGCCGATCAGTACAGTCGGAAAAGAAATCCCTGTCCAGCGTGAGATGAGATAGGCAGTCGCTGTTGAAAATAAAAGCAGCAGTACCGTCATAACGATCATTGACGGCAGCTGCTGCCCAATCCGGGATAAGGTAGAGACTGTCAGCGATAATCCCAATGAATAGCCGACAATAATTGTACCTGCATCCCGCGCTGCTGTGGGCCAGGCCAGCTGCAGCCTGTGCCCACGGAACAACCGGGAACCGATAAATACCAGAATCATGGGTCCGAGTAGCCATGGCACTGGCAGATTGAGCCATTTGAACAGCAGCCCGCCCAGCAGTGCCAGCAGCAGCGTATAGCCCCAGCTCAGCCATTGGAACCGGTTATTCACAGAGACGGTACCAGTTCATCCAGTCGCTGCTGCAAATCACCACGGAACAATCCGCCATGATAGCATACGACAGTATCTACATCCAGCTCGCGAAAAGCATTGAGTGATTGCAGCGCCTGATCCATATTCGGTGTAAACTGCGGCACCGGTCCCATCAGCTGACCTTCATTGATGACCATCGCATCTGCCGTAATCAGCGTTTTGCTGGCAGGATGGTACAAGCTGATATGCCCCGGCGTATGTCCAGGTGTATGAATAACCTGAAGACCGCCTGCAAATGGCAGCATTTCCCCGCCATGCAAAGTATGGGTTACATTGCCCGGTGTCTCTGTCGAGAAGACCGAGCGGAATGCGTCCTGCTCCGGCTGCGGCAGCGTAGACAGTATTCCATTCAACCGCTCTGGTGAAGCTTTGAGAATAGGTGCTCTGCCGTCAATCGCCGGCTGATCTCCCGTATGTGCATAGACGTTCAGCTTGCCCGGCGCCGCCTCCAGCAGCTGTGGCAGTGTACCGATATGATCAAGATCCTGATGTGTCAGGATCACAGAGCCTACAGAAAATCCTGGACGAATATGCTGCATAAGCGTATCGTAGCCACCCGGAATTCCGGTATCGATCAATACAGCCTGTTCTCCCTCGTAGATCACGACTGGATAAATAACCATTTCATGCTCGCCATATTTCGACTTGATTTCAATAACTTCCATTGTGTCTGTAATATTCATTATGCCCCAAAGTCTAATGCTAGACTTCGGTTCACCTCCTTGTAATGTATACTTGTTCTTGCATCTATTATCCCGTGCTCTATAACCACCTGTCAAAAAGCGAGTCCGACGGCTGTCTGAACTGCTTTATATTCCGGCTGCACAGACCCGGTTGCGCCCTTCGTTCTTGGCCCGGTACAGTTCCTGATCGGCCTGGTCCAGCAGCTCCTCCGCCGACCGATCCGGGAAAACAGAAATGCCGATCGAAGCCGTAATACGCAGCTGTTGACCATCCGGCAGCGGGAAAACATGCTGCTCGATCTGCTGGCGCAGACGCTCTCCTGCCTGCCGGGCCTGCTCATGATTGCAGCAGTGCAGCAGAACGACGAATTCCTCTCCGCCTTTGCGTGCACAATCATCCGAAGAGCGGACAAAATGATGCAGCAGTTCGCCGATCTCGGACAATACCGCATCTCCTGCGCTGTGGCCGTACGTATCATTAACCGATTTGAAATGATCAATATCCATCATCAGCAAAGCAAACGGCTCGTGGGTACGCATGGCATGCAATACCTTTTGTTCAAAAATCGCTTCAAATGCCCTCGGATTATGTAGTCCGGTGAGATAGTCGCGACTGGCACTCTCTTTGAGCAGATAGATGGAACGATTCGAACGGCTCAGGTACGTCAGCAATAGATACGTAAATAACCCGCCCAGTGTATAAACAAACATAACCAGCAAAAATGGCAGTACAATAGTGCCATTGTACATCAGATATATAGGGATGCAGGGCAGCACCATACTGCACTCGACAATAATAGCCCAGCGCCGCCAGGAGTAATTATGTTTCCCGTCAAATAAAAGACTCGACAGCACAAACGCCAGAATCAGCATAGTCGTTCCAATAAACAATCCGGCTGGATTACTCGTATCCAGCAGCAGAAATCGTGCAAGCAGCAAAATAATCAGACTGATGCCTCCTGCCAGACGGCCGGACATATAGACTGCACTGATAATAGCCAGTACACGCAAATCCAGATGAAAACCGCCAGGTGCACTGACATTAAAAAACATCAGCCCAATCCCCAGCAGACCAAGCAATAGCCCGGTAATATAAGGGAAAGTACGGCTGTATTGAGGGAAGCTTTCCTGGATCTTGTTCAGCAGCAGATTGCACAGAAACAGAAAAGTCGTCATTAATGTTAAATTATTCAACAGATTAATCAGCATGATATCCAGCCTTTCATACAAACGGTATTCATGGGATTCGCCTTAGACGAACTCCTTCGGCAGCAATACAGCCAGAAGAACCCATGTATAGTTACGGTCTTCAGAAGCAAATGGTTCATTTGCACAGACCTTCTCCATTATAACCGGATATCTTCTATCATCTGTTACACGTTCTTCATTTATGCGCAAATACATTCCGGGTCAGTTGGTAAGCTTTGCAGAAAACAAATAAAAAAACCTGGCGTCCGATAGGGCCAGGTCTTTTATACTTTTTAGTACAATACGAAATTAGAATGAATTTTTGATAACTGCTTCTTCCAGGGAGAAGCGACCTGACGCATAAGCAGGCTTCGCCGCTTTACCGACAGAGATCAACAGTGTTGGAATATAACGTGCAGGCACATTGAAATGTTCCATGAATGCAGCAGCGTCAAATCCACCCATTGGGCAAGTATCATAACCGAGTGCTTTGGCAGCCAGCATCAGGTTCATCGCTGCATAAGAAGCATTGCGGTTGGCACTGTCACGTGCTACATCAGGGCTCTGGTATGCGCCATTGATCTGGTTAACCAGTGTATCGCGGATTTCCTGTGTCATCGCACCGGCTTCTACCAGGGAATCATAGACAGGTGCTGCATTACGGTTCGCTTCCAGGTCACCCAGTACCGCTACGACAAAAGAACTGTCACTGATCTGGGACTGATTGTAGGCGATAGGCAGCAGTTCCTGCTTTTTGGCTTCATCATCAATTACGAGGAATTTCCAGTGCTGCAGATTCCATGCGGAAGGAGCGGCATTGGCAGCAGACAGGATCGTCTCCATGTCTTCTTGCGGAATAATATAGCCTTTTTCGTATACTTTGACCGAATGACGTTCTTCCATTACCTGAATTGTTTCCGGTTTGACCATATTGGACATCATAACCACTCCTCGGGATATTTTAAGTCAGGAATTATAAGCAGGATGACTGAATGCATAACTATCAATATTAGTTACCAATAGTAATTAAGTATATATTCCATTGTGATTATATAATCATACCTATCCACTGTCAACTATAGGATTTATATATGTTCATATTACCTGTATTTTTGAATATACTGAGGATTTAATCTCATTTTTCAGGAGTGATTAAAAGTGTACAGCGAAAACGGAAAATACCCTGATTGCAAACAGATTAAGCGTGTCGTAGAAGTTCGCGGACTGACAAAAACGCAGCTGCTCCATAAGCTGCAGCACTCTATAATGATGAATGAATTAGGAGAAACATTGACGGATGACAAAAAGGATCGTTGCAGAGATACCAACGATCCTTTTTGTATATATTTATGATGTGATGATTGCACTCTGACGCACCCACTGAAGCAAGCGCAGATCCTGATGTGCCCCGGCAATGACCGACAGGCCGACAGGTGCTCCGTCTACCTCGCCTGCCGGAATCGTAATCTGCGGCAGGCCGGCCAGACCGGCTATCGAGGACAGCTGCATCGTCTGCGAGCGGCGGCGTTCACTATCTTCACCCTGAATATGCAGTGATGGTGCCGGCCCCGTCGCCGTTGGCAAGATCATCAGGCCATCTGTGCCCAGCAGCGTTCGCAGCGAGTCCCGCACGGTATTCATTCTGGTAAAGGCTTCGCTCTGCTCCTCACGCTTTAGCGTACTTGCCCAGGCGAAGCGTTCGGCTATATCCGGGGCAAATACCGGCTGTACCAGTTCGATCCATTCCCGGTGCTGCTCCCAGATCTGAATACCCTGCACACTGCGAAATGCAGTCATCCAGGTACCCAGTCCTTCCGGAGCGATAGAGATCCATTCCCCGGAGGATGAATGCCCCGGCAGTCCGGACAGCAGCTCCTGCGCAGCTGCCAGCAGCAGTTTTCTTGTGTTTTCTTCGGCAATATCCCATGCTTCCCGCGGCCAGTATACCCTGGCAAAATGTCCGTTATCCGGTGAAGTCTGCATTGGGTCAGCCGCCAGCAGAACCTGCCCCACATCATGCAGCAGTCCTGCTGTCTTCGCCATCCAGCCTACCGTGTCAAAGCCTGCTGCCAGCGGAATCACCCCTTCCAGCGATACCGCATTATGGGTTGGACGCATACCGTAGATTCCACAGTAGGACGAAGGAATCCGTACCGATCCACCTGTATCTGTACCGAGAGCAAAATCGCGCAAACCAGCGGCTACCGCTACAGCCGAACCGCTGGAAGAACCACCCGGAATCCGGTCTGCTGCACGAGGATTAACCGGTGTACCATAATGGCTGTTTTGTCCGTTCAGACTGTACATCAGTTCGTCCGTATGGGTAGTGCCTTTCAGGACAGCGCCTGCGTGCAGCAGATTCAGAATCGCAGGAGCAGTATCGGACGATGGCTCATGCGTACGCAGCCAGTCCGGATTGCCTGCCCCTGACGTGTAGCCTTCCAGTGCAAATACATCCTTGACCCCAAAGGTTAACCCGCTTAGCAAACCTTTGTCGTTCTGGTTCCGTGTTAGCGTAAACTGCTCATTTACAAATGCATTCCACTCAGAAGTCATACGGAGTCCTCCCCTATAGTCGGTTAACGGCAGCACAGCCACCCTGTCAAACGTAAGCCGAATTTCATTTTTAATATTGAAAACGATTTTTAAACATTATATATTTATCCATATTGTAATTAAAAGTATTATTTTTCATTCAAAAAGAAAGTTGTCATACTATTATTTCAGCTATTAGGTAATTGTGCATCATGCACTATCGGACAGCTGAACAACCTGGGAGTGAATATAAATGAGCCAATCCAAATCCTCCGGCGGCGGCATGCAGGAGAATCATATTGATGATATCGACCGCAAGATTATTGCTATTCTCAACCAGAATGGACGTATATCCTATACCGATCTGGCCAAAGACATCGGCTTATCGCGTGTCGCTGTACAGGCACGGGTAAATGCATTGATGGAGAATGGAACGATTGAGCGTTTTGCAGCTGTTATTAATCCGGCCAAAATAGGCATCGCTGTCTCTGCCTTTTTTAATGTCGAGGTAGAGCCCAAGCATCTGCATGAAACTGCGGATCAGCTGGCCGAGGAGCCATTTGTAACGAGCCTGTACCATATGACCGGACCCAGCAAGCTGCATATGCACGGTCTGTTCAAGGATAATCAGGAGATGGAGACTTTTTTGCGCGAGAAATTATACAATATGCCGGGTATTATGAGCGTGGACTGTCAGGTGCTGATCACACGCTACAAAAGCCGGATGGGAATGAGGTTATAGGCATCATGACTACACATGCTCCCCCTTCTTCGGCTTCTGCCGATGCCCCGGCTTATCGTCAGGCGACCTATAGTGAACTGGTCTGGTCTATGATCCGTACCGGTGTACTCGGATATGGCGGAGGACCTTCGGTTATGCCCTTATTCCGGTATGAAGCTGTCACCCGTTACCGCTGGATCAGCGACGACGAATTTGGCGAAATTCTGGCGCTGGGCAATGCGCTGCCCGGACCGATTGCGACCAAGATGGCTGCCTATCTGGGCTATCGCGGCAAAGGCATTCCGGGAGCGATTCTGGCTGTACTCGCACATATTGTGCCTTCTTTGATCGCCATGATTGTACTGCTGTCGGCGGTCGCCTACCTTAGCAGCTCCAAAGTCATCCAGGGCATGATCGCCGCCGTCGTACCGGTTATTGCCGTCATGCTGGGTGTAATGGCTTATGAATTTGGCGAGAAAGCAGTCAAGGGACTGGGCAAGACGCTCGGTATTATTTTGTTCGTGATCGTGTTTGTTTTGCTGCAGCTGCTGAATGTGCATGCTGCTATCGTGATTGCGGCATTTCTGATCTACGGGGCTTTTCATTTCAAGCTGGTACAGCGTCTGCGTGAACGACGCATGAATGGAGGTGGACGCTGATGTCACTCGTAAATGACTGGCTGGAATGGCTGCGGCTGCTGTGGGGATTCTTCCTGGCCAATGTACTTGGTTATGGTGGAGGGCCGGCTTCGATCCCGCTTATGTATAATGAGATCGTTACGCATTACCACTGGCTGGATGATACGGCATTCTCCAATGTACTGGCACTCGGCAATACGCTGCCAGGACCGATCGCGACCAAGATCGCTGCTTTTGTCGGCTTTGATGTGGCAGGTATTCCAGGTCTGTTGATCGCTCTGCTGGCGACGATTGTGCCTTCGGCAGCGGCAATGATTATTCTGCTGCGACTGCTGCAAAAGCATCGCTCCTCTCCAGTGGTCAAAGGACTGACGCTACTGGTCCAGCCTGTTATAGCGGTCATGATGCTGGTATTGACATGGCAGCTGGCAGATGAATCCTATGGCTCTATCGGATTGTGGCAGACGCTGGGGATTGCTCTGGTCGCATTCTGGGCTATGCAGATTCGCAAGATTCATCCAGCCTTTGTCATTTTGGCGGCTTTTGCCTATGGAGCTATTGTACTGCCTTATTTTATCTAAACGATTTGTCATTAAAGCGGCGGCTGGGCTGTTATCCGGTTATAACCGAATCCAACTACGCCGAAGACCCTGCCAGATATTCATGGCAGGGTCTTTATTATGGATATGCATTATAAGTATGTATAGACTGCCGCTCGGTGAATAGACGGTATTCTCTATTTAGACCAGCCGCTGATCTTCCAGCAGATTCGGCTTGAGTGCTTTGTGTTCGATCGGAGAGGATAGTACAATCAGCGTTGTATAATCTCCATGATTGCTAATCCTGTCTTCAAAATCCTCCAGCTCGCGGATCGAAGAGGTGACTACCTTGAGCAAATAATTATACGCGCCGCTGGTCCGATGACACTCTACAATCTCTACCGCTTCCCGGCAGAAATCCAGAAAGTTCAGACCATCGCTAGCCCGAAACAAATAATAGGCTGTAGACTGATGCCCAATTTTCTCTGGGGACAGGATCGCCCGGTAGCCCTGAATGATGCCGCTCTCCTCCAGCCGGCGTACCCTTTCGGTCACGGCAGGCTGCGACAGTCCGACCGCCTTGCCCAGATCCGTCATCGAGATACGTGCCTGCTGCTGCAAATGCAGCAGGATATTTTGATCTACCTGATCCATTTCTTTCCCCCTCCATCTTCATGCCGGTCTGTATCCAGCAGCCTCCTGCCATACATGCCGGATTTGTACATGAAGTGCAATCATTCACCTGCTTAATCATCGATATTTCCCCGGTTGTTATATGTATTAGTGCGATAGTATCACAGAAGCGGTATAGAGTAAATCCATCTGACCGCAAATAAAAAGTCTCCATCATGAGCAGGAAAAGCCCGGGAGCTTCCCCGCTTATGATAGAGACAGACAGGTATCACGCCTTTATTTGCTGCTGGCTGCGGCCGTTTCCTGAAGAATCGATTTCATCAAAGGCACATAAATATGCCAGTAAAAAGCGTCTTCGCTGTTGGGACGGTCAAATGTCAGCCAGCGTTTGAAAGTCTCCCAGCCCTGATACTTGCGCCAGAACGAATAGTGATCGTAGTCCGCATAATCTCCTGCAAAGTAATACGATACATAGGTGTCATGCTGCTGCCGGATTACAGCCGGGAATTCATAACTGATCCCGGCGGCCTGCAGCTTGTGCTTGCCATCCTCGGTCAGACCCAGATTGTAATTGGCCAGTACTTCTGTGCCTTCAGCAGGCTTCATTACGTCAAACCAGTAATTGTAACGAATCGTGCTGTCCAGTCCCAGCCGGGCTTTGCCCTGGGTCGTCAATATCGTCTGTACACCTTCTTCGCCGATCTGCTTGCCTTGTTCCAGCACGACCACCCGACCGTCTTCATGGACAAATACTACGCCAGGCCCGGTATATGGCCAGCGATTCGGATCACTGCCATCCCCGCTCAGAAAGGCAGGCACTTCGCCGCCGCGGGTCAGATCGCTGAAATATCTGCCTGTCCATCCGGTCCATTCCGCTCCAATCAGCGGATAAAATTCTTTGCGGGTACCGGGCTGTGTAGGTGTCGCGAGACTATTGAACTCGGCGATCAGCGTTTTTACCCCACCACTTGTCACCGCACTGCGAATCCGCTGCACATCCGGGACGGTCAGTCCTCCGTAGAGCATTCCTGCCGATAGATCACCGGTGGTCGAATTGTCCTTGTTATACTGGGCACGTTCGATACCGTACGTATCGGTTACATAGATCATGTCGGTACCCGTTAAGTCGGCTGGCAGTCCGGTGGTCTCATACTGATGATCCGGCTTTGGAAAAAATCCATAATAATCTTTGGTATAATCATAAGGCTGCTGATCCGCTTTGACATATTTTTGCTGATTGAGCAGCCAGACGAGTCCTTTATGCTCACGGTACGTCGTATCCGGTACCGTTTTGTCGAGAATAGCCACCTGCAGCGTAGTCGCCGGCTTGGCTTCCCACCATATCCACGGGGTCAGCAGCAGGGCGATGACCAGCAGAGGAATCAGCCAGAAGGTCCAGGTACGTTTACGTTTCATGGCTGACCTCCATTAGTCCGGTTATCCGGTTTTTTGGAGTTCATGACACCACCGCGTGCCATACCCCCCAGCCCTGATTTTTGCGCCGTACAATCTGAACCAGTCCTTCAAACCGCCAGAGTGTCATAATCGGACGATACCAGAAGGTCTCGGATAATGCGAACAAAAACAGCCGTGTCAGATCCGCTACCCGGTTGTATCGCTTGAAGCACCATTCCTCGAACAAGACTGCCCCCATGGACAGCAGGGAACCGTACAGCAGCATGAGCAGAGCCAGTACAATCGTAATCCGCACATCGACCGTATCGAGGAAAATCCCTACGATGACAGTCAGCACCCCTGCCAGCTCAACGACTGGTCCGAGCAGCTCCACGAACAGAAAATAAGGCATCGAGATCATACCGATCTTGCCGTACTTGGGATTGAACAGCATCACTTTGTGCCGCCACAGACTCTCATATAGACCGCGATGCCAACGGGTACGCTGACGACGCAGAATTTTGGCTTTCTCCGGGGCTTCGGTCCAGCAGACCGGATCGGGCACATAGACGATCTGTGCTTTGCTTTTCTTTTCCTGAATCCGGCGATGCAGGCGTACGATCAGCTCCATATCTTCACCGACCGTATCGACCTCATAGCCACCGACCTCGATTACCCAGCTTTTTTTGAAAATACCGAATGCACCGGATACGATCAGCAGCAGATTATGCCGGCTGAGTCCGATCCGCCCCATCAGGAAAGCGCGCAGATACTCGATAACCTGCATCACCACCAGCGGCTTGCTGGACAGACGCACACTCTCGCGACTCAGATAACCGCTATCCACATAACTGCCGTTGGCAATCCCCACACTGCCACCTGTAGCGACAATCTCTTCATTGGGACCGGCATCCATAATCGGCTTCATAACTTTGATAAAAGCATCCTGGTCCAGTACGGTATCCCCGTCCAGCGAAGCAAAGTACGGATACTGGCATACATTAATACCTACATTCAGGGCGTCGGCTTTGCCGCCATTTTCCTTGTCGACCAGCACCAGATTGTTATGCTGCAGCGAACGGTAAATCCCCCGGATCGGCTTGGTCGGCTTACCCAGTCCGGACCAGCGCACCCGGCTCTTGACCTCGACCATATCGAATTCATCGATCAGATACTGTACCGTCTGATCCTTGGAGCCGTCATTGACGACTACAATCTCGAACTGCTTGTAATTGATACCCAGCAGCGAACGCACACTCCAGACAATATTCAGTTCTTCATTATAAGCCGGTACGATAATCGACAGCGGCGGAGCGAGCTCTTCTTCCAGCACCTGATCATACTGGCTCTCGTTCAGGTCCTTTTCCCGGTTCAACTTCCGTGCTGCCACGAAAAATAGAACAACATAAGCAATACTGACACTGACGACATAGATCATAATAATAATGCTCAGGATTTCGAAAATGGTTCCTGTAATATCAAGCCAGATTCCGCTCATATTGTTTCCTTTCCAGCGTCTCCTCCGCCATCTCGCGCGCATAGCGGTCCGCATGTTCACCGGCAGCCACCTTTTCCAGCAGCTCCAGTCCGTTTTTGTAGGCAGCCAGGGATTCGGCTGCCTGCTGGCGAACCCGGTAAGCCGAATCCCCCAGCATTTCCTCCAGATAGGGTACGAAGATATCTTCACGGATATTACCCATGACTCTGGCACGCATCAGCCGTTCCGGCCAGGATACCTGTTCTACCGCCTGATCATGCTCATGCTCCATCTTCTCTACCAGCTGCCGGGTCGCTTCCGGCGTTAGATAGCCAAAGTTGGAAATTGCCTTGAGTGCGCGGATACGCAGCTCACTGTCGTTTCCAGCCAGCTGACGCTCCAGCAAGTTCAGCACTTCGGCAGATCGAATATTGCGAATACGCAGCGAATCAATAAAACTGCAGCGCACCCGGAACGGATACTGGTCGAATTCGGCAATCAGCTCGCCCTGCAGCTCATCATTCAGTGGAAGCAAAATCTGCAGCAGCTGACTGTCGGACAGATCATGGTCATTCCCTTTCAAATATTCAGGGATTTTATGGCTGTTCAGTTTGGACAGAATTCGCAGAATCTGAAAATATTCTTCTTCCGAACACTGCGGATCGTTCATCCATTCGAGCAGATCCTTTTCCATAGATGTCATCTGGAACTGTTCAATCCAGAGCAGGGTATTCATACGGGTGCTCCACTGGCGATCATGCAGTGAGTGTTCATATTGACTGGAAAAATACTTTTCCGCAAAATCATAAATCCGGCTGCGTTCCTCAGGCGTACGACTGATCGACAGCCGATGCAGCAGCGCCTCCTGAATCGCCTCCATTCGAAAAGGCTCTTTGGTGGACAGACGGCGCGATGTCTCGCCGGTCAATAGATATTCTTCCAGCACCGAGTCGGATTGCTCCATTTCCTTGCGCAGTTTGTAGACGGCAGCTGCTCTTCGATTGAATCTGGATTTACGTATTGCCAGATAGACATACAGTGCGACCAGTGCGGCCAGCATCACAGCGCAGAGCCATAGTACAACAGTCAGTACGGAATCGGGATCCATGCTGTTCATAATCCCATCCTCCCGAGCAGACGCCGGATACGGGCTTCCAGTTCTACAATACTGAACGGCTTGGTCAGGTAGTCATCCGTGCCGGCCCGGATAGCCTCTGCGACTTCACGATCATCGCCGACACTGGTCAGCATGAGTACCATATAATTGGCCCGCGTCTCCATATTGCGAATCCGGCGCAGTACTTCCATTCCGTTCATTCGCGGCATCATCCGGTCGAGGATAACGACATACTGCGCATCTTCTCCATGCCACGGATCGGTGAAAAAGTCTTCACCATCGCTAAATGTTCGGATTTCCAGCGTATGTTCGATATCCAGTCCGCCCAGCCGTTTACTAAGCATGCCGCGGATCAGGTCATCATCATCAATAATAGCCAATCGCCACGGCTTAATCCCGGCAGGTGGCACAGGAGCCTGCTCTACCTCCGCCACCTGCCGGCTAACGAGCGTCTGCTCCTCATAGCCTACCCATTCCAGCATAGCGCGGTGTCCACCACTCTCTCCGGTTGCTTCACGTTCACGAATCATATCGGTTTGAAGCGGCAGCGAAGATTCCACAACCGAAGATATCTTCTGATCGACAGCACCCGGTAGAACATGATCTTCTTCGAGCATCCCTTCTGCTGAACCGGCTGGATCTACAGACGGTTCACTTTTATCAAACCCAGTAGTTTCCTGTTCGGATGGCATCAATTGACGAGATGGATCTACAGTCGGTGTAGCAGACTGCTCTTCCCGGTCGATAGAGAAAATAGGCTTTTTGTCCGCATATTTCTTGATACGGGAAGAAACAGAGCTTAGCAGCGCTTCTACCTGATTCGCTGCGTGTTTCTCTTCCTCTACGACAGAATCCGGAACGTTACTCATCGTCTCAGCCGATTCCGGGTTGGATCGTACAGTCGCCGCCGATAGTTCGCTTCTCGTTTCTCCGAATAGATGGGCTGGATGAACCTCTGCAATCCGGCGTCGCTCCGGTACGATCATGACCCCGTCATGCCTGCGCTTGGCTTCTGCTACGATGCGCAGAATCTGATCATAGCAAGACTGCGCCGTCATCCCCGCCTTCAGCTCCAGCACTCCTGCCGAAAAAGTAACCCGGTAGCTGTCGGGGCCAATCAGATGTTCTTCCCTTTCCAATCGTTCCAACAGCTGATTGGCAAAAGAAACAGCTTCCTTTTCCCTGATGCCGGGCTGGAGCAGATAAAACCGGTCATGCCGATCACGTGCCCAGATATCTTGCGGTCCGAGCGAACGACGTACCAGATCGGAGAAATAACGAAGCAGTCGATCTCCTTCTGCATAACCGTAACGCTCATTGATATGACGGAAGCTGTCCAGATCGAATAAGGTCAATACCGCCGGCTCATGATGATCGGCTAGCCGCTGCAGATGACGAACCAGTTCCTGGGCAAAATAAGTACTGTTATACGCGCCGGTCAGTTCATCCGACATAAGCAGCGTGTTCAGCTTCATCCTCCGCTGTACCTGATGACGAATACGTAAAATAAATTCTTCCATATCCAGCGGTTTGCCGATAAAGTCATCGGCTCCCGAGGCATATGCTCTCATTCGTGTCGTCCGGTCTGCGCTGGTACTTATCAGAATAACCGGAATCAAATACTGCTCACTGCGTGCCTGAATTTCCTGCAGCAGCTCAAATCCATCCTTATCGTGCAGCATAATATCCAGAATGATACAATCCGGCTTCATATTATAAAAAAGCTCCATCGCCCGCGTACCGTCCGAAGCGGCAAATGTCATATAGCCTGCCTGCTCCAGCTGATCCTTGAGCATTTGCAGCAGACTCGTATCATCATCCACTACCAGCAGCGTACCCTGATAGACCGGAGCCGGCTGGGTCTCCGGCTCATTTGCAGGCACATCGTCTTCTTCGGCATCTTCATCCGCCAGCAGAAATAAATAGACCATCGGTGCCAGCAGCTCTCGTACCTGCTCTGCCGACCATACTTTTTCTCCTTCCGGCTCCAGACGATCTATCAATTCTGCAGCTGCGCCAAACCAGTCATCCAGTCCAATCGTGCCGGAGGTGCCTTTGGCAGAATGCACCAGACGATACAGCTCCGGCTCGGGTGTCGTTTGACCAGTCAACGTCATTTTTTTGATTTTATCTTTCATCTGTTTGATAAAAAGCCGCTGATATTTATCCATACTGCCTCCCCCGGCTGTTCTGCATTTGCGCGATCAGAATACAGCGCCTATGAAGCAGCCAGTTTTCATATCCAGAATAATTTCCTTTTACTGTTTCATTACCCATTTTGGAGGAAGTATCAGTCTTCTTCTCCCAGCAGATCTACGCTAATAAAATCTTCGTTGACCTTCATGTGCACAGCCTGCAGTCCATTCTTTTTCAAAGCCGACTGAATTACCTGTTCATTATGCCCGGCGATCACCACATCCGTTGTATGGGTGCCCTTCTGAATTAGCGCAATACCAAGTTCTTTCATCCGCTCTACCGTAAACGGCTTCTGCAAATACTTTTCATTCGGTTTCTCTGCAAAGTCTCCCGGCTGATCCAGCGCAGACGAGACAATTACAGGCACATGGCGGCTTTCTTCCCGGTTTTTGAGAATACTGATAAAGTCCCAGCCGCTGCGCGAGCCGGACAGCTGAATATCTACAATGCACAGCAGCGGCGGCTTCTCGCTCTGCTCCAGGCTGAGTATGGCTGCTTCTGCTGTCGTCAGCGACAGGATATCATACTGCTGTTCCTCAAAAGTAGCCCGGATCAGACCGGACAGATTATCATCATCCTCGATAATTACGACTTTATTATCCAGCTGCGAGATATTGAACTTGGGTAAACGTACTGCAAATGTACTGCCTTCACCCAGACGGGAATCAAAATAAACGTCCCCGCCTAGATCGCGTACGATTTCACGTACAATCGCCAGACCCAGTCCGGTTCCGCCAATCTGGCGGCGATCCGAATTATCTACCCGATAGAATTTACCGAACATTTTATCCTTGGCTTCGTCCGGTATGCCGAGTCCGTAATCCTGCACCTCGGCGATCCAGTCGGTTCCACCATCGACAATCCGCACATCAATCTGCGGCTGACCCGGCGAATACTTGATGGCATTGCTGATCAGATTGTGCATCACCTGGGTGATCCGGTCTGTATCCGCATCGACAAAACACGGATCTTCCGGCAGCATAATCTGTATCTGGTGCTCCTGCTTGCCGTCCCACTGACGGGCAACATCATGTACAATCGGTCTCAGATCAAATGGAACCCGCGTATAATTTTGCTTGCCGGACTCCATGCGCTGCAGATCCAGAAAATCGCTGATCAGATTGGATAGCCGATTCGCTTCCCGGTGGATAGTCTCCATGTATTTGCGTGATTTCTCAGGTTTCACTTCACGATGCAGCAGTATCTCCACAAAACCGAGAATACTGGCCAGCGGCGTACGCAGCTCATGTGAGACGATGCTGACAAATTCATTTTTCATCTGATCGGCCTGTTCTTCTTCGGTACGATCGCGGAAAACCAGCAGATAATATTCCTTCATATCCGCTCCTGTAATCGTATTGATATACAGTTCCAGATAATAAATAGAGCCGTCACGGCCGCGCAGGGAAAACTGGGTTTTCCAGTCATTTTCCATTCCCTGGATAGCCTGCTGAATCTGTGCACTCAGATTCTCCGCATGAACGCTATGTGTATCCAGATAATCGCCCAGCGCCATAATGCTTGCACCTGTACGCAGATCCGGCAGTACACGGCTTACCTGCTCATTGGAAAAGGAAACCGTTCCTTCCTGGTCGCACAGCACCAGTCCTTCATGCAGCGAGTCGATAATCTCCTGAATGGTATCGCGCTGCTGACGAATCATCAGCTTTTCCACTTCCAGCTCGGCATTCAATTCTTCCAGGCGGATACTCTGCTTGAGACGTTCTTCTCCTGCGAGCTGTGCCTGATAGGCCATTCCGAACTGATTAACCAGTCCTTCGGTCAGCATTTTGTCATGTATCTGAACGGCTGCACTTCCATAGGTCGTCAGCAAAAGAAAACCGATTACTCTCATATGATCATCGCAGAGCGGATAGTAATGATCATCTGCGCGTTCATAGCCCAGATGAATGCCGCGTTCTTCTCCGCTCAGTACCCGGCTGCGTATAATCGGTCTTTTTTCTTCCATCACCTGGAGTGCGGGACCGAATAACCCGGTGCGATGAGACGGCTCTGTATGTCCGGGCCACCCAATCGCATGAATCGTATGAAATACCGATGCTTCCTGCTCCGACTGGATCACGAGCATCAATGCATCATGATGGGTTGCCTGCAGCAGTGCGCGCAGACTGCTCTCCAAAAATTCGCTCATTGTTGTAAAGCCGGTCAGCTTTTCCTGATAAGAGTTAATTAATTGCAGCTGTCTCTCCCGGTCGGTCAATTTGGCCAGAATGACTTCCTGCTCATGCTGCTGTACCAGAATTTCCTCGTTTTGTGCTTCCAGTTCATCATGCTGTTCTGCCATATGCTGCAGCGTTTTTTCCAGTTCCTGATGGCGTTCCTGTAACTGGTCACTCATATGATTAATGCCATCCATAAGACTGCCGATCTCGTCTTCATTCACCCGATGATCCAGCCGTACATGTTCTCCCTGGCTGATATGACGGACGGCAGATTCCATCTGTATGACCGGCTTGACGATCAATTCCCTTAGATAACGGATCAGCAGCAGCGCCGCTATTAGTCCGAGCGCAATAAATACCAGCGGGATAAATAGCACCAGTGAATTGAGATGCTGGCTCTTTTGCATCAGCAGAGTAACTTCGTTGCGTTCAGCAGCAATCAGCTGCTCCATTTCTCCATTAACCGTCTTGACCAGTGCGCTTGTCGTCTGGGACAGACGCTCAATCTCTGTCTGGTTGCCCTCCTGCTTCATCTGCTGAATCGTCGGGAAATAACTGAAATACTCCTCGCTCTGACGCACCAATCCATCCAGCTGTTCGGTCATGGTCGTACTATGGCTCAGCTGTGTACGATAATCGTTCAGTTCACTGCGAAATTGATCCCGATCCGTACGGGCTGCTGTCAGAAAATCTTCACGGTCATATGCCAGATACGCCCGAAAATTCGATACTGTCGAGCGATAGTCTTCCCCCATCTTTTGCAGGCGATTCTGCTGATCAAGATGGTAATTAATCTGATCCGTGATCTGCGAAACCTGCTGCTTGAATGTCCATTCCACAGCAAATACAATCAGTCCAAAAATCAGAAAAACAATGATCGTCCACCGGGCAATTCTGCGTGCCAATCCCCCGCCGGCCTGCATCAGTTATCCCTCTGCGTACCGGATAGCAATTCTTCCACAGCATCCAGCAGCTGCAGCGGACTAAATGGCTTGGAAATATAAAGGGTAACCCCGGCCTGTTCTGCCCGGATCCGATCCTTCTCCTGTGCTTTGGCAGTCAACAAAATGACCGGTTTATCTTCATTGATACCACCGCTGCCCCGCAGCCATTCACATACTTCGATCCCTGTAGCTTCCGGCATCATATAATCAAGAATAATCAGATCATAAGACTGCCCGGCCAGCTTCTCCCGTGCCAGTCCGCCATCCTCGGCTTCTGTAACCTGGTACCCTTCGTCTTCCAATGTCTCCAGCAGCAAAAAACGCAGCGCAGGTTCATCCTCCGCAATTAAAATCTGATATGATGACATCATTGATTCCTCCTTGTATAGTAAATAGAACAAAATAAATAGTTGCTGTTATATGATAATTAACAATAAATGGACTATTTTAAAAACAATAGCAATTTAATTTTAACACAATTGTGCCAATCTGCTCCTGTGGACCTGATAAACCATCGAATTGGGCGGACCTTTACTTTCGTGTTGGAACAAGTATTAGAGATCGGCCTATCCGTTAACTTATCGTCGGTATAAAGGGCAGACTTTCTTCTATAATGTCGGTTGGCGAGTAGAATCTAAAAATAGGACCTAATACGCAATCTGCGTATTGTGTGGGTATAAGTAAGAGGTTGGATCGGAGCATATATCTTATGTACGAAGACGATATTCATATGGATTAGCTTGTATGCGGCAGGCTTTTCGCTATTGTTTAAGCTGTCAAAAGATGTTCAATATGGATTGTCGCACACAATAGGGTTGCTCCCCAAAATATGATATACTAATAAAGTATTTCACTGCATTTTCGATATTCTACTGGATACAGGTCATTCAACATCATTTTGGAATTTAACATATTTTATATTCAGGAGAGGGGTTTGTCCTTTATCATGTTACAATTCAGTCCCTCCTTTTTACAGATAGGTTCTACTGTCGGTCTGCTGGTTATTGCTCTGACCGCTATTCTTGTACGTTCCCGCACCAATCATCGACCAGTTAACGCCAAAAAGATTCTGATCCCGCCGCTTGGCATGAGTACCGGCTTTTTCATGTTTGTGGTGCCGGATTTCCGGGTGTCCTGGCTATGGGCGTTGGGTGCTTTTCTGGTGGGCTGGTTTATTTTCTCGTATCCGCTGATTCGCGGAACCCGGTTTGAGCATAACGGAACCGATGTAGTCGTACAGCGCTCCAAAAGCTTTTTGTTTATTCTGATCGGACTGCTGCTGATTCGTCTGCTGCTGCACCGTTTTATCGAGCATTACATCACCATCCCGCAGACAGCAGGTGTGTTCTTTATTCTCGCTTTTGGTACACTGCTGCACTGGCGGCTCGATATGTTCCGCAAGTATCGCAAAATTACCGAAGCTGCAGATTCCAAACCAACCGCATAAGCAACCTGGATTAGCATCAAAACAAACTATATCATTATCAAAATGAACTTATATCATCAAAAAGCTAGCCATCCGGTCTGATCCGGTGGCTAGCTTTTTTATTTGGCCTAATGCGTTTTTATTGGGTCTGCTGCAATTGGAAAAAGAAAGGCAGTACGATCATAGAAGGAAGTGTAGACTATTGGCTAACCAATCTGCCTTTTCTCCTGCCTGATGGATTATTCCGAATTGCATGAAGTGACAAAACGTGTATTACCTGTACATTCTCTCACAGAACCATTCCAGACAAGACAACATAACGTGATTCTTTTATTCTTCTGCTACTTTGACCAGCTGTTTACCCAGGTTCTCGCCGGTGAACAGTCCGAGGAAAGCTTCTGGAATGCGGTCGAATCCTTCTACAATATTTTCCTTGTATTTGAGCTTGCCTTCACGTACCCATTGTCCCAGTTCCTGCAGGGCCTGTACATTCTCATCGGCGTAATCGCCTACGAGGAAGCCTTTGAGCAGTACGGTACGGGTCAGCAGTGCCGGCAAAATACGTGGTCCAAGCTCCGGATTCTCCTGATTATAGAGCGAGATTTGTCCGCACAGTGGAATACGCGCATTACGGTTGAGCTGCTCGATTACAGCATCAGTAATATCCCCGCCCACATTTTCAAAATAGACATCGATACCGTCCGGGCATGCTTTTTGCAGTGCTTCGCGAATCGGCTGATCTGTTTTGTAGTTAATCACTTCGTCAAAGCCCAGTTCTTCCTTGAGATATCGGTTCTTCTCATCCGAACCGGAGATGCCCACGACACGTGCGCCTTTGATTTTGCCGATCTGTCCGGCGATCATGCCGACCGCACCGCCTGCGCCGGATACGACCATCGTCTCGCCCGGCTGCGGATTCCCGATACGCAGTGTACCGTAATACGCAGTCAATCCGGTCATGCCGAGTACGCCAAGCGCTGTAGTGATCGGAGCCAGTTCCGGATCGACTTTGCGCTGACCTTTCCCGTCTACAATCGCATATCGCTGCCAGCCCCAGCCGCCTGCGATAATATCGCCTTCCTGGTAATCAGGATGCTTGCTGCTCAGAACCTTGCCGACCGACCCGCCGGTAATCGGCTCTCCAACCTGAAATGGTGCCGCATAGGATTTGGCATCTTTCATCCGCCCACGCATATAAGGATCGACAGAGACGTACAGTGTTTTCACTAACAGCTGTCCTTCTTCCGGATTACCCAGTTCTGCCTTGTTAAACGAAAAGTTCTCCATTTGAGGTGTACCCTGCGGGCGACTCGCCAGTGCAATATATTCATTTTGTTCTTCAGCCATGTTGATTCCTCCCAAAAGTATAAGTATCTGCGTTCCATAATATAGAACATCCGCATGCCCAATCATCCCGTTATCCAGTATTATTGGCATGCCACCTTTTATTATTACCCTTTCTACCTGAAATTAAGATGAAATTTATCTATTTCTATATCATGTCTGTGTTGTTAACTCCTTGTTTATCCTCCTGGTATAGATCATTTTGGCTTAAATGTATTGTTAACTTGTTCTTTTATAGGTGAGCTTTTTATTTTGGACAGTTTGTTTTCTTTTTAATTTCGCTTTCCAAAAAACAAATAGACAGTATTGTTCGCTTTTATCTCTGTACGGATAGAATACCAGACCCATTTCCTATCTTTTTTAAGCAATAAGTTAATTATTGTGACATATTTCCTTATTATCATTCTGGTAAAAGTATGTATAATAGTAGATATGGAAAGTAAATTGACATTCAAATATGTATTCTTTCTGATTTAATTTATGTAATTTTTGACATGGTAGAAAGTATATCATGATTATAAATAGCAGGAGGGCTGTACAACGTGGGTAAAAAGAACAGAAAAGTAGCAATTGTCGGCGTAGGAATGGTCGGAGCAGGATGTGCCTATTCAATGATTAACCAGTCGATTGCCGACGAGATTATGATGGTGGGACGCACCCATGAGAAGGCGGTTGCCCAGGCGCTCGATCTGTCGCACTGCATGGACTTTACGTCCCATCGTACCAAAGTATACGCTGGTACACTGCATGACTGCGGAGATATGGATATTGTCATCATTACAGCAGGTCCCAATCCCAAACCAGGACAAGACCGCATGACCCTGCTACATGAAGCGTCCGAGATCGTACGCGACATTACCGATCCGATCATGGCCAGTGGATTTGACGGCATATTTATTATCGCGGCCAATCCGGTAGACGTGGTCACTTACCTCACATGGCAGTACTCCGGTCTGCCGCGCGAACGTATTATTGGTACAGGTACCTCTATCGATTCTTCCCGCCTCAAAACGATTCTGTCCGATGTGTTCTCTATCGATCCACGCAGCGTCCACGGCTATGTACTCGGTGAACATGGCGAATCCCAATTTGTCGCCTGGTCGCATGTGACGATTGGCGGCAAGCCGCTGCTGCATATTATGGAACAGCATGCGCTGCGCTTCCCGGAGCTGAGTCTGGATGATGTCGCGCTCAAGACAAGGGATGCAGGCTGGGAAATTTTCACCCGCAAAGGCCACACCCAGTTCGGGATCGGCAATGCCCTCGCCCATATCGCCCGCTCGATTCTGTACGATGAGCACCGGATTATCGCAGTCTCCGCTATTCTCGATGGCGAGTATAACGAGCAGAATGTATGCGCAGGCGTACCGGCTATTATTTCCGGAGAAGGTATCCAGGAAATCATTGAACTTCGTCTGGAAGAACATGAACAGCGCCAGTTCCATCATTCCTGCCAAGTGATCCGCTCGGCTATTGAACAGGTTCAGGTGATGGTGTAGGACATTCGGCGATTGACCATTGGTATTCAGCTCGTTATATGCACGGAGCCATACGCCAATATTGGATTTACTGTTACGCATATAAAAGCGAATATGGAATGGAATACAATATGATTTTATAAGCTTACAAGACCCAGCGATTTATAGGTATTGTCTATGAACTTATAGGTAGATAGCGATCATATGGATATGCAGAACCCGGGCGATTGATCCGGGTTCTTTCTATTTTAATATCTTGCTTTCATTGTTACTGTGTGTCCTCCTTGACTGAATATGGAATGTGGAATGTGAAATATAGAATATTAAAAGGCTACCCAAAACATCACATTGAATAAGCTAATGGGTTGCGCTATGCTGGAATATAATCATCCACCTTTTGAAAAAGGAGATCGTATTGTGCATCCGCTGATCAAGCATTATGTATGGGTTACACTGCTAACTTCGGCCATTGTTCCTGTCCTGCTCGTGATTATGGATAGAGATTCGGACACCGATCTGATCCATTTCGGCTGGGGAGACCTCATCGGAATAGTCATCTTCGCGATAATGACCAGCTGGAGCTTTATTCTGATCGGCGGAGGTCTGTTATCTGCACTACTTCGTTATTTTGTGGCACAACGGCTGGTACTGCCCCTTTTTCTGGCTATTGCACTGGTTCTATATGTAGTCTCTGTCTTGGCTGCACTAAATATACAAATTTTGCCGATTTATATAGCCGTATTCGGGCTGTTCGATGCACTGCTATATAGAAACAAAGACCAACGAATACAAAAAAGCACCGATACATGACTATAATGTATCGGTGCTTTTCCATTTATCATATTACCTGTTCACACGCTGGATACGACAAAAACAGAAGCACATCAAAACCATATTTTAATTCTCAATAAGTCTTTTCGCTTTAACCTCAATACGTTCAAATCATCTATCCAGAGTCGAAGCAAACCCAGTAAAACTACGGATTATTACATATAATCTTCTGTACGTTCTTATCCATTAATCTTTGTAAGTTCTTATCCGTTCTTTTATTTTACTGTCATAACCGGACATTCCGCATGCTGGATGACCTTATGACTCACACTGCCAAGGAACAATTCGGAAACTGCGCTTTTGCCACTTGTCCCCATAATGACCAGATCCATCTTTTCATCATTGGCAGCATCACAGATCACAGTCGCCGGATCACCGGTATGATAACGAACTTCATACTGTACACCTGTCGTATTCAAATACGTACGATACGGCTCGGTTACCGCATGTCCTTCTTCATCCAGACGTTCATCCACATCCACTCCCAGCGGCGGCTCTGCCACCATCATAACCGGATTGACATGCAGCACCGTCAGACGACTGTCTGCTTTCAAAGATTTCACCAGCTGCACCGCATGCTCCAATGCGCGCTGCGCATGCTCCGAACCATCTACCGCTACCAGTATACGCTCATACGCTGAACTTCCCTGTACTTCTGACATGATCTGTTCCTCCATTTCATCTATTGATATACAACTTCCCTGCACCAAGCGGAGCAAAGAGAATTCTGCCAATGACCGACATTTAAGCAGGGAGATCGACCACTATGTGGTCATTCCAGATCTCCCTGCTTAACCGGAGGGAATGGCAGAATCTCTTTGCGCAGCGGATGATGCAAACAAGCAAAATCAATGCCCGTGCGACACATCAATTCCCGCCAGATGACGACGACGTACCGCCAGCACGATAACCGCTACCAGCACCATCGCACCGCCAAAGTAGAACGGAGTTGCCGAGTTGTACCATTCTGCCAGTTTACCAGCCAGGAACGGCGATACCGCACCACCGAGGAAACGAACAAAGCTGTACGCTGCCGAAGCAACCGAACGTTCGACCGGAGCCGATTCCATGACCGCTGTAGTAATCAGCGTATTGTTGATACCAAGGAAAATACCGGCTACGATAACACCAATAATGACCAGTGTCGGTGAACCTGTCGCTGCACCTAGACCCATAAATACCAGATCCAGTGCGAACAGGGTAAGCATTACGCCCATTGAACCTGCCAGGTTAAAGCGCGCCTGCAGCTTCGGTGCCACAAATACGGAAGTGATCGCCAGCAGAATTCCCCAGCCAAAGAATACATAACCGAGACCATGCTCATCCAATCCCATTACATAAGGAGAATACGCCATCAGGGTAAAGAAACCAAAGTTATACAGAAAAGCAACAATCGCCAGCGTTTTCAGTGCCGGGAATTTCAGTGCGCGGAACGGGTCCGCCAGGGTGCTGCGTGTTTTTGGTTTTGGAATCTTGGGCAGCATCACCATAATAAAGATAAAACCGATCAGCATCAGTACACTAACACCGAAGAAAGGACCTCTCCAGGAGATCGAACCCAGCTCGCCGCCGAGCAGTGGGCCGACAGAGATACCAAGACCGAGTGCAGCTTCATACAAAATAATCGCTTTGGCTGTACCGGAAGTGGACAATCCGACGATAGCGGACAATGCAGTGGCGATGAACAGCGCGTTACCAAGTCCCCAACCACCGCGGAATCCGACGATTTGGCCGATCGTATTGGAATAACCACCAAGTGCCGAGAAAATAATAATCAGTACAACACCGCTGAGCAATGTCCATTTGACACCGATACGGCTGGATACGACACCGGTAATCAGCATTGCCAGACCGGTTACCAGATTATAGCTGGTAAATAGCAGAGATACCTGACTTGGCGTTGCGTTCAATTGACTCGCAATCGCCGGTAGAATAGGGTCAACCAAGCCCAGACCCATAAATGAAATAACACAGGCAAAAGCAACGGCCCATACGGCTTTGGGCTGGGATAACAATCCGCCCTGCTGTGGCAGCTGCTTTGCAGTCGCTGGTTTACTACTCATAATGAAAAACTCCTCCTTGATCCTGCTGATTCACATCAAAATCATTTTATTGTTTTGCTAAGTATTTAGAGACAAAAGGAAAAACCGGCTCCATCGGATACTCGGTGTGTGTAAAGAAAGCCTGTTTTAAAGAAAACAAAAATGAATGAACTGTACTTCAGAGACACTAATGTATCCATTGACATATTAACCACTAATCTGAAATCTATTCAGTCACTAACCAAATGACTGCTAAATCGTATCAATTCTCTACTTCACTGTTCAGCCTCGCCAGTCCATCGCGAACCTGCTCGCGCAGCTGTTCAGCTTCCGCCTTAAATGAATGAATTGTACGAATCTTCTCTTCCATCATCTCCAGCTGCTCACCCAGAGTCTGGTCAATCTGTTCCAGCTGATGTCGGCGTTCCTCATGATCAGTGATGCTGCGATAACGTTCCCGCTGACCTCTCAGCATCTCCACCACTTCGATATACCGCTGCAATTCCTGTAACGAGAATCCCAGCACATCGCGCGCGCTGATGATTTTCTTGAGCCGCTCGATATCTTCGCGTGTATACAGCCGGGTATTGCCATCACTCCGCTGCGGCGACACCAATCCGATCTCCTCATAATAACGAAGGGTGCGCTTGGTCAGATTGCACTCGGTAGCCACTTCATCAATTTTATAGAGTGTTATTGTGTCCACCTTCTCTTTATTTAATTATTTACATATCTTATATGAATATAATAGTACAATCTAACGTTAACGTCAACGTTATTAAGAAAATAAATAGATTTTTTCAGAAAAAAATGAAATTGTGGCAAGGCAGAAAACATTTTTATCCTGTTATTCTGAATGTTCCTCTGTTTCCTTAATGGAGTGCGCTTTGTATTTTGTTTCCGCAGACAGTTATGCTATGGTGAATAAGATCCTGAAAGCGAATACCAAATCTCATTCAGCAGGAGGAACCTATGAATATCACCAAATCACAGGCTTATATCGAACTGACAATTGCCAGCTGGGAAAATACATCCCTGGGCGCGACACTGGCCGAGATCGTCCGACGTCAAAGGCAGTACCAGAATGATTATGTAGAAGTGCATCAAGTCGTTGAACTATTCAAAACCGAGGACAAAGCTGATTTTCTGGTCATTCTGAATGTCATTCGTGATGTGGATAATCCTGGCGATCCTGTCCCTCAGGAGAGCTGATCAGACAGACTTGTACCAAAACAAAATAGTATTTCTATCCTTATATAAAATAAGGACCGATCTTAAAACCCTATGCGCGATAAATACACGGCATACACCATCAGAAGTTCTGAACATCTATAGGTATCGTCTCCATTGTGCCAAGACATAAAAAAGCCTCTGCTGCCCGGACAAGTCATTCTCCGGGTGCAGAGGCTTTGCTGTGAGCAGAAATGCTCCAGCTGCTTTTTCCAAGCAGTCGGTAAGCATTCCTGTTCTGTTTATTTATTGATCTTACTTATTGGATTTCTCAACAGCGTGGCCGCCAAATTCGTTACGCAGAGCAGCTACGACTTTACCTGTGAATGTATCGTTGTCCAGGGAACGGTAACGCATCAGCAGGGACAGCGCGATAACCGGCGTTGCCATTTGCAGATCCATAGCTTCTTCCACAGTCCATTTACCTTCACCGGAAGAGTGCATGATACCCTGGATTTCTTCCAGACGACCATCTTTGGCAAATGCATTTTCAGTCAGTTCCATCAGCCAAGAGCGGATAACGGAGCCATTGTTCCATACGCGTGCCACTTTTTCGTAGTTGAAGTCGTATGGGCTTTTCTCCAGAACTTCGAAGCCTTCACCGATTGCTGCCATCATACCGTACTCGATACCGTTGTGGACCATTTTCAGGTAGTGACCGCTGCCTGCTTCACCAGCATACAGATAGCCGTTTTCTACAGCTGTATCGCGGAAGATTGGTTCTACAACTTCCCAAGCTTCTTTGTCGCCACCAACCATGTAACAAGCACCGTTACGAGCACCGCTCATGCCGCCGGAAGTACCTGCGTCCATGTAACGAATGCCGCTTTTTTTCATTTCGTTGTAGCGACGGATGGATTCTTTGTAGTGGGAGTTCCCTGCTTCGATCACGATATCGTTCTCGGACAGCAGCGGAGCCACTTCAGCCAATACGGAATCTACTACGCCGTGAGGTACCATTACCCATACCACGCGTGGAGCTTCCAGTTTGCTAACCATTTCAGCGATTGTATCTGCACCTTGTGCACCCAGACCGGACAATTCTTTTACCGCTTCTTTGTTCAGGTCAAATGCAACCACTTCATGATTGTGATCCATCAGGTTTTGTCCCAGATTCATACCCATTTTGCCTAAGCCAATCAGTCCGATTTTCATTGTATAGTCCTCCGTGTTGTTGGGGATGTTGTATCCCTCTTTTTTTGGTCGTACTCTCTATCCACTGCAGCGAGTGCGGAACACTCACCCCGGACGCTTGTTTATGCGTCCGAATCTATTACCGCATTATGCATGGAGACACAAAGCGGTTTGACAAAGCCGGAAACCGGCTCTGAAAGCATGGAGAATACGCTCTGTCCATCATTAACCAGAGCGTATGCCACTCATTCAATTATATAAAGATCAATATACGCAATAGATAACTTAGCGTACAACTGCACTTTCTCTTACAGGTGCCGGAGCTTTGTCCCCCAGCCAGCGGAATCCTTGCTCTGCCAGCAGTGCATTCGATGCTTCCGGACCATAGGTACCCGATGCATAATCATGAACCGGCAGGCTGTTGTCTGCAAAAGCTTCCAGTATTGGCTGAATCCACTGCCAGGACAATTCTACTTCATCCCAGTGGGCAAAGAAAGTAGCGTCGCCGTTCAGGGCATCGCCGATCAGCAGCTCGTAAGCTTCAGGATCGTTGTCCGTACCCATTACAAACTCGGAAGTCATCGGCTCCAGCTGGCCGGTTTTGACATTGCGGCGGTTCAGCTGCAGCGTGATTTTTTCTTCCGGATTGATGCTGATAGTCAGCATATTCGGCTGACCGTCGCAATCCACGCAGATATCATTGTTTTGCATGGTGTTTTTGAATTCTACGACGATACGTGTAGATTTTTCTTTCATGCGTTTACCGGTACGAATGTAGAACGGTACGCCCTGCCAGGAGAAATCATCGACCCAGACGCGTGCAGCGACAAAAGTATCGGTGTTGGAGCCCAATTCGATCCCCGGCTCATCCTGGTAACCCTGTACTTCTTTGCCGTTCACTTCACCGGCAGTGTACTGGGCACGTACAAAGTGCTTGTGTGCATCTTCTTTGGAGATCGGACGCAGCGCTTTGGCGATATACTTTTTGTGTGTACGTACATCGTCGGCAGTATGACCGCCTGGCAGCGTCATCGCTGTCATCATCAGCACCTGCAGCATATGGTTTTGTACCATATCGCGGATGGCTCCGGTATGATCATAGTAACCGGCACGTTCTTCCACGCCTACCACTTCGGAAGCGGTAATCTGTACATTGGCGATGTGGCGGTTATTCCACAGCGACTGGATCACAGGATTCGCGGAAGTGAATGATTCCATATTTTGTACCATCGGTTTGCCCAGATAGTGGTCGATACGGAAAATCTCTTCTTCGGCAAAAGTTCTGCTCAGCTGTTCGTTCAGCTGACGTGCAGAAGCCAGATCATGACCAAATGGTTTCTCGATGATCAGACGCTTCCAGCCTGTGGTGTTACCGAGTCCGCTTGCTTTGATGTTATCAGCGATCATTTCAAAGAATTCCGGCGCAACAGACATGTAGAACATGCGGTTTTGCGGGATATTCAGTTCTGTCTCACGCTGTTCTACCAGCTTCAGCAGTTCCTGGTAGCCGGCCGTATCATTCACATTCAGAATGTGATAACGGATCGAACGCAGAAACGCATCCACTGTCTCACGCTCTTGCGGTGTATTACGGGAAAATTCCTGCAGTGCCTGTTCTACATAGGTTTGGAAAGTCGCATCATTGAATGATTTGCGTCCCAAACCGATAATGGAGAATGCTTCCGGCATCTTGCGATCAAGAAATAAATTATACAATGCAGGGAAGATTTTGCGTTTTGCCAAATCCCCTGTTGAACCGAACAATACAAATGTCATAGCTTCCATAATGGTTTCTCCTCCAAAATGTACCCCACCCGGTTCTCTATATGGCCTGGGTGTAAGTATTCAGACTTATTTCATGGGTATACTATACGGTTGATATAGCAACTATATCGGCAAAAAATAAACGAGCGACCCGTTATGTAGCTGCGTTTGGTAAACGGCAGCTGTATATCGAAGCCTCGTCATGAAGTCAATCTTTCATTGTGTCTCTTTTGTGACAGTCATTCTTTACAAAATTTACAATAGACCTTGTGTCGAACAATGTCAAGGGTAAAAATGAAAGTTTCACAATGAATATTACTTGTTGGCTAAATTATTTATCGGTAACTTTTGGCAGTTTGTGAATAGCTTCGTTGACAGCTATCTGTAAAAATGTTAGTCTAACGTCGATTAAAAGGTTGATATAGCAACTATAATACTACATGTATTGCCAAATACAAAATTATTTAAGGGTGAATACTCATGCCATATGACTTAGAAAATAGTTACACCGTATTCATTCGTGACGTTCATCTTGCGATTGCCGGATATATCAAAAATAAATTAGCTCCTTTCAATCTTGCTCCCGAGCAGACTTTTGTATTAATGCTGCTGTGGAAAAAGGACGGACTCGCTCAGAATGAAATCGGCGAGCGTCTGGGCAAGGATAAAACCAATATTACGCGCATGATCTCCAATCTGGAGAGCAAAGGGTTTATTCGCAAGATTACCTGTACCGATGATCGCCGCTGCTTCAAAATCTATCTAACTCCCGAAGGCGCACAGCTAGAGCAGGAAGTCGCTGTCATTATGAAAGAGATCAGCCTGGATCTGATGGACGGGATCTCTGATGACGAATTGATCGTGTTGCGAAGACTACTGAACAAGATCAAAGACAATGCACGCGTGAATGAAGCAGCAACAGCAGGCATCTCCGACTAATGATGATTAAGAAAGAAAACAAAGACGCCCAAAAGGCGTCTTTTTATTGTTATGCAGAATAAATCTTCCTTAGCAAAAATAACTCTTGATCAGCACAATAAAGCTTAATCAATCGAACCCAGTGTCCAAGCTCCATTTGGACCTTTTACAAAATAAAATACATAAGAAGCTTCGCTTACTTCTCCGGTATCGTTATCTGTCCGTTTCCCTTCTACAGGAACAACGATCCGTCCGGATTCCCTGTATGCCGGACTTACCCTGGTAAATTGTACATTATGCTCCAGCAGATAATCGTATCCATTTCCCAAGTCTTTGCCGATCGCTTGATGCAGCTGGTCTACATCCCGGCTTACTATAGCTGCCACAGATGCTTTGATCTGGGCTGCCATATCTTTATTTACAAGCGGATCGTTGAAATCATCCCAATCAATATTATCGGTATTCGGCTTGGCTTGTACCGCCTGCTTCTCGCTGCTGTTTTGCTCGGGCAGATCCGGTGTGGTTGGCTTGGAAGTAACAGCTGGCGTCTGGGAGGAATGAGGCGTAATCGTCTCTTCGGTGCAGCCGGCCAAGCAGACCGTTAACATCAGCGATGTAAAAACAAGAGTGATTTTGTGAATAATCAACACGTCCTCTCCATGCAGATAGATATTGTCGTACGCAGAAGGTGGTGCCGTATTATGATTTATCCTTGTACGAGCGGATAATCTGGATTGGCCCATTGGAGTTGAGCAGGATCATCTGCTCGGTCATTTCCTCCGGTGTATAGGGCATGCCGTTCTCCAGCCACCAGTGAATAATGCCTACATAGGCAGAGCTGATATAGCTGGCGATTACATCCTTGTGTACAGGCAGTTTGTCGTCATCCAGCTCGGCGAACTTCTCCTCATAGAATCGCGCAATATACCTTTTCATATACGATACAAAATTAAACATCGCCTTGCGCTCAAACATTACTTCAAAAAAACGCCGATAACGAATCATATACTCAAAAATGCGCCCCGCAATATAGCGCTGCAATTCGTCCACCGACTGTTCGAATGAACCTGCATCCCTCGCCTCGCCAAACAATTCATCCAGCATCCCGTCCGTAACTGCATACAGCAGATGGTCCTTGGTCTCATAATGCAGATAAAAGGTTTTGCGGTTCACGGTAGCCAGCTTGGTAATATCCTGAATCGTAATTTTGTCATACGGCTGCTCCTGCATCAGCTGCTTGAGTGCATCATGCAGCGCTTTCCTTGTGCGCACGACACGCGGATCGACGGTATGTTCTTTCATGGTCGCATCCTTTCTGTAAGCGATATTTCTCTATTTATTCGGTAGTTATGCCTACATTTATTACCCATCTGTGGCATAAACCTCACATCCAACAGTTCTGGTTATTGTAACATAACATTTCCTGCCTTATAATCCGATATATTGCGAGTGATCATATGTAAATAAATACAATTGCATCAAATATTTATTGAGGAGCTGACTATTCATGCTTAATGTACAACCACTCGTCCAGCAGCAGCGGACGTTCTTTTATACAGGCCAGACCAAAGACGTATCCTATCGTATGACTGCCCTGCGTCAATTGAGACAGGGTATTGAAAACTATCACCAACGTATTCTCGACGCACTGCGCGCCGATCTTAACAAATCCGAAGCCGAAGCCTACGGTTCGGAGATCCGCATCGTTATGGGCGAGATCGACTTTGCGCTGGAACATCTGGAGCAGTGGGCAGCACCTCGCCAGGTGCCGACTGCAGCAGCTCTGCCGGATGCGGTAAGCACCATTTATCCTGAACCTTACGGCGTGGCACTGATTATTGCGCCATGGAACTATCCGTTCCAGCTGGCATTCGGTCCACTGGTTGGTGCAATTGCAGCCGGTAACTGTGCGGTACTCAAGCCATCCGAGCTGACACCTGCCGTATCCAAATTGACCTACGATCTGATCCATGAATTGTTCCCGGAAGAATATATTGCTGTCGTAGAAGGCGAAGTAGAAGCCAGTACGGCGCTGCTCAAAGAGAAATTCGACTATATCTTCTTCACCGGCAGCACCGGCGTCGGCCGAATCGTGATGCGTGCAGCTGCAGAGCATCTGACTCCAGTAACCCTGGAACTAGGCGGCAAAAGCCCTAGCATCGTTCACCATGATGCCGATCTGAAGATTGCAGCGCAGCGCCTTGTACGCGGCAAGTTCCTCAATGCCGGTCAGACCTGCGTAGCGCCGGATTATCTGCTTGTCCACAAGGACGTACGCAGCCAGCTGCTGGAGTTGATCCAGGCAGAAATCAAGGACAAGCAGGGCGACGATGTACTGCAAAATCCGGATTTCCCGCATATCGTGAATACACGCAACTTTGACCGTCTGTCGGCTCTGATGGAAGGCGAAGAAGTGCTGATTGGCGGCCGCAGTGTACGTGATCAGCTGCTGATCGAGCCTACTCTCCTGGGCGGCATCGACTGGGATTCCCGGATTATGCAGGAAGAGATCTTCGGACCGATTCTGCCGGTGATTGAATATGACGACCTGAATCCTCTGCTGGACGAGATCGTAAGTCGTCCAAAACCGCTGGCATTGTACCTGTTTACCCAGGACGAACAACTGCAGGAGCAGGTGCTCAACACTGTATCCTTTGGCGGCGGATGTATCAATGACACGCTGTCCCATATGACTTCGCACTATCTGCCATTTGGCGGCGTAGGTGAAAGCGGCATGGGATCGTATCATGGACAACAGAGCTTTGAAGTATTCTCCCATCTGAAAAGTGTAATGAAACGCAACGCTTGAGTTGATCTTGCTAGTATCGCTTGTGGTTGATAAAGCGACAGTGTAGGGTAGCGTTTTATCTGATAGGCTAGACAGTGTTTATTGTTGGAGTGTGGGATCAAGGATATAGTGCGTCCATCGCTCCGACAAGGAATAGGGGCACGTCCTCCAGTGGAGCCTGGAAATTATGGAAGTAGGAAAAGGTTGATTTCCAGGCTCCAAGGTCGTCCTTTGCCCCTATTTCCTTCTCTCCGCTAAGTGCTGAGGCATCTTTGATGGCATTTGCATATTGCGTAATATGATATAGAAGTAAGACTAAACTGCAACTGCAACTGCAACTGCAACTGCAACTGCAACTGCAACTGCAACTGCAACTGCAACTGCAAAATAAGTGTAATAGACGGGCCGGGGCATGTCATGCTCTGGCCTGTTTTTTTGCATAGTATTTTATTTCGCAACACGGCTTTATTTCTAGGACTGATCGTTAGTTCAAACGCTTCCTTTATTGGATTATTTTTTATTGGATTATTTACTTGATTTTATAGACACTTTCTATTGAATTGAGGCATATGCCACATTTGGGAACCTCTTGTTTATTGAGCTTGGCTAATATTGGTTATATAATAATATGTATAAATTTACTTATCGAAGATTTGTGATTTTCTAAGCACTTTAAGTTCCTAAATATATCATTCCTTTCTATTTTCAATCATCGTGCTATTGAAATTTCTATATCACTGTACTTCTCAATTCTTAATTCCTTCATTATTTAATTGTTAGTTTCTATTGGAATGATGTAGATAATTAACAAAGATATCCTTAGACGAAACGCAGGAAAGGAAATAAGAGCAAAGGACGACCTTTAAGCCTGGAGATCCTCATTCCTTCCCACCATTAAAGGATCTCCAGGCTTAATCGGAGGACGTGCTCTTATTCCTTTCTGGAGTGAATGCTACTAAGCCCGACGCTACTAATCTTAGAGCCTACAATGAGTTCATACGATTACGATGAATCCTGCTACGTATGCCATTCCACCGTGTCATACTTTTACACTATCTTGGAAACGGAGTGAACCCTATGATATCCCAACATACGAATAACACCGAAACGGCAGCTCAGTTAAAAGAAAAAATCCGTCAGGCCGAACAGAATCGCGCGGATCATACAGAGTTTGATATTCATCATGAACTGGAACAGCTGCTGAACAGTATGGGATTATCCGCAGCCGACAGCGGCGGCCAGATTACTTTTACCGGCAAAGATCCTATTGTACCGAGCGTACTGCGCCTGGCCAGTTCGGCAGGTATCGGCATGGTCGCCAAATCGGTTGCTGCTGCCAAGCTATGGCGAATGCGCGGTGGCAAAGGGCAGGATATTTCGCTCGATCTGCGCCAGATTCTGCATCGTCTTTCTCCTTTTTATGATCGGAAATGGGAAAAGTTGAACGGCTATTCGCCAGCCAGTCCTTCCGATCCAAGTCAGGCACTGAAATTCGACTTTTACCAGACAAAGGATGGCAAATGGGTAATGCCGCTGGAGCCGTATCCAAAGCTGAAAATCAATACACTCAAACTGCTGAATTGCCCGGACACGCCGGAAGCGGTAGCTGCAGCCATTGCCCAGTGGGATTCTGCCGAACTGGAGGAAGCCGGACGTCGCGCCGGGATCGTCATGCCTGTCGCACGCACAGTCGAAGAGTTCCTGAGCGATCCGGTATCCGATGTGATCGCCGCCCAGCCGCTGATCGAGATTGAGAAGATTGGCGAGAGTGATCCCGAACCGTTGTCTACCGGCGCCTCTTCTCCTCTTGAAGGCATACGTGCGCTCGGTATGGGTCATGTCATCGCAGGTTCAGGAGTCGGACGTGCACTCGCACTGCATGGAGCGGATGTACTGAATATTTGGCGTCCGGGTGATTGGGAAGTAGATACGACCTATTACACTGCCAATGTGGGCATGCGCTCTTCGACGCTGGAGGTGGCAGATGAACAGGGCCAGGCCAAAATGCAGGAGCTGCTGCGCGACGCGGATATTTTCTTTGCCAATCGTCGCCCTACGTATCTGGAGCGCTTTGGTCTGAGTCCCGAACAAGCGGCTGCTGTACGTCCGGGTATTATTCATGTCTCGGTATCGCTCGGTGGCAATGAAGGCCCATGGGCAGACCGGATCGGATTCGACCAGACAGCCGGTACACTGACCGGCGTAATGTGTCTGGAAGGAACGCCGGACAAGCCGCAGCTGCCTGCGATTCTGGTCGTGAATGACTACATCATCTCATGGCTGGCTGCTGCCGGAGCAATGGCTGCACTGGCACGCCGCGCCGAGGAAGGCAGCAGCTACCGGGTGCATATTTCCCTGAGCCGGGTATCGCTATGGCTGATGTCGATGGGATTGTTTGATAAAGAGTTCGCTCACCGGACGGCGGGATCATCCGAAGAGCATCTTTATCTTGATCCGGAGTTGTTTACCGCAGATACGGTATGCGGACATTATCAGGGCGTGACGGATCAGGTGCATATGTCCGAGACACCGGGCGAGTACCGGACCGTGCTGGTACCCAGAGGATCATGTCCTCCGGAATGGCTGGAATAAATAGTATGGAATAAGTAAAGGAGAATCGATCTGGCTTGGAGCCGGATCAATTCTCCTTTTTTGTGTTTTATTCAGGCATTGGATTGGATTTCAACTGGCTGCTTGCAGTTTCTTTATATCTGTATCAATATGAACTTTCAATTGGCCTTTCATTGCAGCAGAACCGGAAGATACGGTAATACTGTAGGTACCGGATGCCAGCAGATCTGGAGTATAGATCAATATTATTTCAGGATATTTATAGATAATATATTTCAACTCGGCAAGTATATCCTTGTTATAAGAAACTTCTTTTTCATTTGATCATACCATATATGTATAATAATCTTGATACAAACAGCTACCTATATTGTAAATAGAACGATTGAACAAAGCCATAAAGATATACACTCCATTTATAGACAGGCAAACAGCAACTATCAAGCAGAAAGCCGCAATAAAAGAACCATCCTTTCCACATTTTTAAGATTTGGATAACCCTGCTCAAAAGAGATACCAGATTATGGTTCCACTCTAACCTTTCGGGGTAAAAATCGTTAGCCTTTACATAACAATTACAGGAGGAACATACATGCTGATCGAAGCCGTCTATCACCGTCCAAAATTGAACTGGGGTTATCCGTACGACCGCGAGACGATCCATCTGCGTCTGCGCACGAAAAAGCAGGACGTCAAGCAGGCCTGGGCAATCGCCGGTGACAAGTACATGTGGGAAAAATCCAAAGAATTGGTACCGATGAGTATTTTCGCTACCGATGATCTGTTCGATTACTGGGAATGTGCCGTTAAGCCGCCATACCGTCGTCTCAAGTATGGTTTCAAGTTGGCGGATGACCAGGAAGAAATCTGGATGGATGAAGACAAATTTGGCGCGGAAGAACCGCAGATGGATCGTCTGTTTGATATTCCTTTCATCAATCCGGTCGATGTATTCACTACGCCGGAATGGGTAAAAGACGCTGTGTTTTATCAGATTTTCCCGGAGCGCTTTGCCAATGGCGATACGTCCAACGATCCGGAAGGCACGCTGCCATGGGGCGGCAAGCCGGAGTGGAACAATTTCTTTGGCGGTGATCTGCAGGGCATTATCGATCATCTGGACCATCTGACCGAGCTGGGCGTGAACGCGATCTATCTGTGCCCTATTTTCAAAGCGACCACCAACCATAAATACGATACCGAAGATTATATGAAGATCGACCCGAGCTTTGGCGACGAAGAAACGCTCAAAAAGCTCGTCAACACCTGCCACAGCAAAGGCATCCGCGTGATGTTCGATGCGGTATTCAACCATTCCGGCAAAACGTTTGCTCCCTTCGTCGATGTACAGGAAAAAGGCGAAAATTCCAAGTACAAAGACTGGTTCCATGTACGCAAATTCCCGCTGGCAGTCGAAGACGGAATTCCAACGTACGATACGTTTGACTTTGAGCCGCTGATGCCCAAGCTGAATACCGAGAATCCGGAAGTTAAAGAATACCTGCTCGGCGTAGCCCGTTATTGGGCGGAAGAATACGGTATCGACGGCTGGCGTCTGGATGTAGCGGACGAGGTGGATCACCAGTTCTGGCGTGAATTCCGCCTGACCCTGAAAAATATCAATCCGGATATTTATATCCTCGGCGAGATCTGGCACGAATCGATTCCATGGCTGCAGGGCGACCAATTCGACTCGGTGATGAACTATCCTTTCAAAAATGCCGTGACCGATTTCTTCATTAAAGATGTAACCGATGCGCAGACGTTCTCCCATGCGATCGGCAACCAGATGTCCCGCTATCCGCGTCAGGTGGCGGAAGTAGCCTTTAACCTGATCGACAGCCATGATACGCCGCGCGCACTGACTGTCGCAGGCGGTGACAAAAACCGTCTCAAGCTGGCCGCGCTGTTCCAGATGACCTTTACCGGGGCCCCTTGTATCTATTATGGAGACGAGATCGGAATGGAAGGCGAAGGCGATCCGGATTGCCGCCGCTGCATGGTCTGGGAAAAAGAAGAACAGGATCGCGAGCTGTTCGCCTACTACCAGCAGATCATCGCTATGCGCAAGCAGTATCCGGCGCTCCGTCAGGGTACATTCCGTTTCCTGCATTCCCGCAAGGGCAGCAACGAGCTGGTCTACGAACGATTTGATGAGCAGGAGAAATTCATTATTGCGCTCAACAGCTCCAGTGAACCAATCGATATTGAGATTGATATCAAAGGAACACACTGGGAAGATGTGCTGGAAAATCGCGAAGTGGAGCTGGAAGGCGGTATTCTGAAATACCAGCTTCCTGCCTATGGATACCAGGTGCTGCGCTGTCTGGACAAGGACAAAAAGCCACAGCAAACCGGCTGAGTAATCTACTGCCATGAGTAACCTATACACACTGACAGATCATCCATTTGTCTATCAACTAGACGACTGCGTATCCTGTCAGCAAGCGCCTCTTCTGTCCGCAGACGAGGCGCTTTTCCTGTGTACATTCGCCCGGTTAATTCTCTTGGTTAAACGGTGGATTTGTGCTATATTAATACTTCGTGCCATTTCTCCCCATGTTGTTGGGGACGTTCACTGCTGTGTCTCATTCTGCTGAATGGCAGGGATTGATAGGCAGGAATGCTGCCGATTACAGTTGAATCATTTCGTTTACATAATAAACAAGCTTGTTATGTTATCCCTATGCTGATATGCCGATATTATTCTGGCATGATATAGATTGCAGGAGGCCATAGTAATGAGTAGAACTCTTAATTCATCCATGCTTGCAGCCTGGGCCAGTCTGGTCAGTAATATTATCCTGACCCTGCTCAAGCTGATCGTCGGTGTACTGTTCAACAGTCAGGTATTGATTGCGGACGGTATTCATAATGCAGGCGATGTGATCGCTTCGGCGACAGCGCTCGGCTCCATGCGCATCTCGTCCATGCCGCCCGATGAAGACCATCCGTATGGTCACGGCAAAGCCGAGGTCGTCGGAGCCAGCGTAGTAGCCGGTATCCTGCTGATTGCGGCGTTATACATCGGTTATCATTCGTTTATGCTGCTGTTCGAGCCACCTTCACAGCCGCATATTATTGCGCTGATCGCCGCATTTATTTCTCTGGTCTGGAAATTGGTACTGTATGTATACACGATGCGGATCGGACGCGAGACCAACAGCAAAGGCCTAATCGCGACAGCACAGGATCATCTGGCAGACGTATATGCCTCGGCAGCTGCCTGTGCCGGTATCGGTCTGGGTCTGATTGGTGAAGCGTACGGCTGGTCGTTGCTCTCGTATGGTGATCCGCTCGCCGGTATGATCGTCGCCCTGCTGATTCTCAAACTGGCTTATGAGACCGGACGCGACTCTATCGATATCCTGATGGAGAAAGCGGTTCATCCCGAGAAGATCGAAGCCTATGCTGCTGTGCTCAAAAATATGCCGGAAGTCAAACGAATCGACCGTATCCGTGCCCGTGAGCATGGTCAATATATTGTAGTCGATGTGCGAATCGGCGTAGACGCGACACTAACGATCCAGCAGGGACATGATATCTCACGAGTCATGAAGAAAAATATCATGACTGCGGATACACAAGTCACCGAAGTTCTCGTCCACCTGAACCCATGGTATGCCGGCGAGGAACCGGAGCATGAAGTAACCGTGGAATTCGATTCCAGAAAACCGCTGTAACGGCCTGAAACGACGCAATATCCTGCCGTTCTGTCTGGAACGGTGATAGCTATACCTGTTCCTGCTCATCGTTCCTGAAAAGTGCTTGTTATTTTCCTTCTCCACAATCTTTTGCTTCTATATAAAGTAAAAAAACATAAAATAAAAGCCTTAATAAAATGTCTTGCCGCCAGTCCGTTGTCCAGGACTGACAGCAAGGCATTTTGTGTGAAATCAATATTCCGGCTAACCATACAGCAGATGATTACGCCCACGGAGGTTGTTCTTTGCAAGCAAATTGCAGTTTCTTTTAGCCAATTCGAGCCGGACTGTTCTGGACGACCTCCAGCCATCGCTTCGCCAGCAGCCCGTGACCGGCAGTTGTTGGATGGATACCATCCCATATCCAGTACGAAGCAGGCGCTACTGCACAGGCATCGTCAAAAACATCCTGCAACGGGACGAAGACGGCATTGAATTCCTTTGCCAGTCTCCGTACCACTGCCGCGCAGTCTGCTGCCGCCGCTTGCCAGCCGCCCCAATCTGCATCGGTATGTCCGCCTCGCAAAATGAACGGCTCGCATAGTATCCATTGAACTTCCGGCAGCTCTGACTGCGTATGCTGCAATAGATGACGATAGACGTTTTCATACGCTATTTTATCGAAGCCTCCCGGCTTCATTATCGACATCAGGATATCATTAACACCAATCAGGATACTGATGATATCCGGCTGCAGCTGGAGGGTATCTTCGTTCCAGCGAGCCTGCAGATCGGTAATACGATTACCGCTGATCCCCCGATTCAGGAATTCCGGCTGGGTTGGTGCCATCGCATGTCCCAATTCAGCCGCAATCCAGAATGCATAACCATGGCCCATAATATGATTGGGATCGGCGTCACGTCCACGATTACCATCCGTAATCGAATCCCCCTGAAACAAAACTCGCTGCTGATTATGTATCTGATTTTTGTTCACCTATTCTATCCCCTTTCTGCAACGTATTTTCCTGATCTGCTTCATAAAATATATTCGGTACTAGCCTCTATTCTCCTATCTGTTGCCTATTTTCATGGTTGCCGGATATTTATATCTTTTACTTACCCTAAAAATGTTTAGACAAGTTTTGTTCCGGTTTAATGGATGAAGTAATCAGTGTGCAATATGCTGGCATTATCCATCTGAAATTTATTTTCCAGTGTTCCTTTTGTCACTATTTGTCGCATCCTACCAACCAATAATGATCTGGATGACCTACAAGAAACGGTTATTTCCAGACCTCCTCTTTGTTACGAAAAAGGAACTTTTCCTATCTGGTGACATACCCATTTCTGTTCTTTCTTTACCTTTGTCCCTTATGGATAAAGGACAAATCAAGGCATCTTTCCGTTGATCTCCACCCCTCAGAAGCTTAAACTTTTAAGTATAACAACTAGTTCTATTTTCTCACACCGCTTTCATGATATCGTTTTCAATCGGAATTTGGAGAGGAGGCTGTCGATTTTGGAGAAGCTGACCGCACGGCTCACGATGATGCTGCAGTTTCTGGTCGGTTCCCATGGAGAGTATATTACAATCCGTGACCTATCAGATCATCTGGATGTGAGTGAGAAAACGGTCAAGCGTGAATTGCCGGCTGCCGAAGAGTGGCTGCGCAAGCACAAGCTGAAGCTGCTTCGCAAACCGGGTACGGGACTTGCCCTGGAAGGCAGTGAATCCGACTTTGCCAGTACACAGCGTGAACTGGAAGAACAGACACCCCGGAAAGACTATACCCGCGAAGAACGGCATTACTTCATTATCAGCGAGCTTCTCCTGTCCAAAGAACCGATTAAACTATATTCGTTTGCATCCCAGTTCAAAGTAACGGAAGGCACACTGAGTAATGATCTCGACCGAATTGAACAGTGGTTGTCCTCTTTTGGCATTACACTGGTTCGCAAACCGGGGCTTGGCATCTATGTCGAAGGCACCGAGAGTCATATCCGCTCTGCATTGATTCATCTGTTATACGAGAGTGTCGATGAATACCAGCTGAATCATCTGGTACGCGAGCCACTGGCTGTCGATGAAGAAGCCGGACGTGTCCAGTTCCATATTCGCAATCGATTGTTGAATCTGGTCGATGACGGAATGATGGACCAGCTCCAGCAGTATCTCAGCGATCTGGAACGAGATACCCGTATCAAGCTGACCGATAGCGCATACATCGGTCTGACTGTACATCTGGCACTGGCGATTGAGCGCATCCGGCGCGGACAGCGCATTGTAATCGCGCCCCGTATCCTGGATGAGCTCAAGCAGCTCAGTGAATTCCAGACGGCTCGTAAACTGGCGGAACGTCTGGAGCAATCTTTTGACATTGCGATTCCTGAAGATGAAATGGGTTATATCACCATGCATCTCAAAGGAGCCGAGACTCGCCTCAATGCCGAATCAGACCCGTATTACGAGCATGTCAGCTTTGAACTGGTCAAGCTGGCGCGGGATATTCTCAAAATGGCCGAGTCCGAGACCGGATTTGAACTCAAAGGCAACAGCAAACTGTTCGCCGGATTTATCAACCATCTCGGTCCGGCAATTGAGCGGCTCCGTCTGGGACTCGATATTCGCAATCCACTGCTGACTCAGATCAAAGAGCAGTACGGGCCGACTTTTGAGATTGCGCGCAAATGCTCCCGGCTGCTCGGTGAATTCACTCACCGGGAAGTGCCGGAGGCCGAAATTGGCTATCTGGCCATGCATATCGGCGCCATGTCCGAATACGCAGCCGCCCAGCGCAAGCCGGTCAAAGCAATTATCGCCTGCGCAAGCGGACTGGGAACATCCAGCCTGCTTTCGATCAGGGTCAAGCGGGAATTCCCGTCCCTGCAGATTATTGATGTAGTCTCTTCCGCAGAAGCCGTCAAGCTGGAGAACCGGGCAGATATTATTATCTCTACCGTCGAAGTCGACAGCCAGCTGCCGACTGTTCGTGTCTCTCCCCTGCTCTCACCGGAAGATATCCGCGATATCCGCAGTGCTGTCTCCCGGCTGGAAGTGAGCGCAGAGCATAGTCATATGGATTCGGTAGCTGCCGATCCGGCTACACGCCTGACCGATACACTCGGCAATCATAAAGAAACACTGACCGGTATTCTCGATCTGACAGCCGGGCTGGTGATCAAGGATCAATTCCCGGTCTCCTCTGTCTCTGATCTGATCCACCGGATCGCCGGTATGTTTACCGCTTCCGCCGAACGCTCCAGCATTCTGGAACAGGAGCTGCATGAACGTGAACGTATGGGCGAGACGGTACTGTCACAGGACGGACTGATCCTGCTTCACTGCCGATCCAGTGTAGTAAACAAGCTGTTCCTCGGCATTATCCGGTTCAGCGAACCAATCTCGGCAGTTAGCAGTCCAACCGAACTGTATGCCGCTATCGTGCTGCTTGCCCCGAGGGACAGCAGCAAAGCCTATCTTGAAGCCGTAAACGAAGTCAGTAAATCGCTGATCGACCGTCCCGGCTTTGTTACCCGGCTGGTCTCCGATCCCCCTGCCGGACTTCAGGCAGAGATCTCCAGCATGATGAAAGATCTGTACACACGCAAAATAGAACAATATATGATGGAGGTCGAACAATTATGAGCACTGTAAATGCTTCTGCTCGCGAGAAAAAAAGCGCCAGAGACCGCGTCCAGGCATTCGGACGTTTCCTGAGCGCCATGATCATGCCAAATATCGGCGCATTTATCGCCTGGGGTCTGTTGACTGCCCTGTTTATTCCAACAGGCTACCTGCCTAATGCCAATTTTAATGAACTGGTAAGTCCAATGATCACTTACCTGCTTCCGCTGCTCATCGCTTATAGCGGTGGTAAGCTGGTTCATGATCATCGTGGTGGTGTGCTTGGTGCCATCGCTGCAATGGGTACCATCGTTGGTGCCGATATTCCAATGCTGATTGGTGCCATGATTATGGGTCCACTCGGTGGTTGGGTAATCAAACAATTCGACAGAATGATCGAAGGTAAAATCAAATCCGGTTTTGAAATGCTCGTTAATAACTTCTCTGCCGGTATTATTGGTATGTTGCTCGCCCTTCTCGGCTATGTAGGCATCGCACCACTCGTTGAAGTATTTACGCATATCCTGACAGTTGGCGTAAACTTCCTGGTTAACCATGGTTTGCTGCCACTCGTATCCATCTTTGTAGAGCCTGGTAAAATCCTGTTCCTGAACAACGCAATCAACCATGGTATCTTCACACCACTCGGTGCACAGCAGCAGCTGGTAGATGGCAAATCCATCTTCTACCTGCTGGAAGCCAACCCTGGTCCTGGTCTGGGTGTATTGCTTGCGTACTGGATTTTCGCTAAAGGCAGCATTAAAGCATCTGCGCCGGGTGCCATTTTGATCCAGTTTGTAGGTGGTATCCATGAAATCTACTTCCCATATGTTCTGATGAGACCACTGCTGTTCATCTCCGTTATTCTCGGTGGTATGGCTGGTGTATTCACCAACGTAGTTCTGCAAAACGGTCTCACAGGCGCTGCTTCGCCTGGTAGCATTATTGCCATTCTCGGTCTGGCTCCAAAAGGCGAGCATCTTCAAGTACTGGCTGGCGTAGTTGCTGCTACACTTGTATCGTTTCTGTTCTCTGCTCTTGTACTGCGTAGATCTCCTGCAGGTGAAGGCGATCTGGAAAAAGCACAATCCGCTTCCAAAAACATGAAATCCGGCGGCAATGCCGGTCCAGCCCTGACGACTTCTGCTGATCTGCAAACCGGTGAAGTTCGCAAAATCGTATTTGCCTGTGATGCAGGTATGGGTTCAAGCGCCATGGGTGCTTCTTCTTTCCGCAAGAAAGTACAGCAAGCCGGTCTGCCGATTCAGGTAACCAACTCTGCGGTTGACGCGATCCCTGGGGATGCCGATATCGTCGTAACCCAGCAGAACCTGACCAGCCGTGCACGCGGCAAAGCGCCTAATGCACAGCATGTATCGATCGACAACTTTATCAATAATCCGATCTATGATGAAATGATCACCAAGCTCAAAGACGCTGCCGCAGGTAATGCAGGCTCTTCCATTCCTGATGAAGCTGCTGGCGTTAAAAAAGAAGTGAGTGAAGTACTGAGTCACAATGCTCCGCATGTGGTAGAAGATACGAAGGATGGCGTACCAACTTCCGGTTCCGGTGTACTGCGCAAAGAAAACATCGTACTCGGTCTCGCCAGCGAACCGAAAGAAGACGCGATCCGCAGAGCGGGTGAGTTACTCGCCGCTTCCGGTTATGTGAAGCCTGATTATATCGCTGCTATGCACGAGCGTGAGAAAGTTGCTTCCACTTATATTGGTAACGGTGTCGCTATTCCTCACGGTGTCGGCGAAGCGAAGAAACAAATTCAAACATCCGGTATCGTTGTTCTCCAGTATCCGAATGGCGTTGAATTCGAAGGCGGCAAAGCGTATCTGGTTATCGGTATTGCCGGTGCGGGCGGTGAGCATCTGCAGATCCTGACCAAGATTGCCGAGACGATCGAAGACGAATCTGTCGTTCATCATCTGGCCAAAGTAACAGATGCCAACGAAATCTATCGTACGTTCTCTATCTAATCAAACAAGCTTCTCATGGTTAAATCAGCAGCGAATCAGCTGCTGATTTAACCTGTTTATCCATATTCCTGCCCGTAGACGATGTGTGTACGGGCATCTATTTACGGCTGCTGCCCTTTTGCCCATGATGATTGAAAGCCAATATCCGGCTATCTGAATCTTGCTGCAAACTGGCAGCAAGCCTATACTTACGGAGGTGCAAGTTATGAAAAAAGCTATTCAGTTTGGTGCAGGTAATATCGGTCGCGGATTTATCGGAGCATTGCTGGCCAATGCTGGTTACCACGTTGTATTCGCAGATGTAAACGAACAGATGATCCAGGAACTCAACGAGAAAAAGAGCTACCAAATCCATATCCTCGATCTGGAAAAAAGCGTAGAGACGATTACCAATGTCTCCGGCTGCATGTCCAATGGCCCGGAAATCATTGACGAGATCGCCAGTGCCGAGATCATCACAACGGCTGTCGGCCCGAATGTGCTCAAATTCATCGCTCCTACCATTGCACAGGGCATTGAAGCTCGCCGTGCTGCCGGTGCAGGTCCGCTGAATGTGATCGCCTGTGAGAACATGGTAGGCGCGACCAGCCATCTGCAGGAGCAGGTGGAGAGTCATCTGTCCGAAGAAGGCAAAGCCTATGCACGTGAACATGTAGGATTTGCCAACTGTTCCGTAGACCGTATCGTGCCTCCTTTCCAGGGTGAGAATCTGCTGGATGTGGGCGTAGAAGCGTTCCACGAATGGATCGTGGAAGAGCCGAAGCTCAAAGGCGGCACTCCGGAGATCGACGGCATGAAGCTGACCGACAATCTGGTCGCTTATGTACAACGCAAGCTGTTCACGCTGAATACCGGTCATGCGATCACTGCCTACCTGGGTTTCCTGAAAGGAATCGAGACGATCGACCAGAGTATCCAGGATGAATCCGTACGCTCCATTGCCCGTCCGGCCATGGAAGAAAGCGGCGCAGCCCTGGTGAAAAAATACGAATTCGATGCTGCCGAGCATGCGAAATACATCGATAAAATCGAGACTCGTTTCAAAAACCCATATATCCGTGATGAAGTCATCCGTGTCGGCCGTGAGCCACTGCGCAAGCTGGGTCCGGCTGATCGTCTGATCGGTCCTGCCAATATGGCGGCGGAGCTGGGATTGGGTCGTGATCACCTGCTGCAGGGTGCAGCCGCCGCTTTCCTGTACGACAACAATAACGATCCACAGTCTGCCGAACTGCAGGCACGTATCCAGGCAGAAGGCGTGGGTCCTGTAGTGAGTGATGTAACTGGCTTTGCCAAGGATAGCGAAGACTATAACAAAATTATGGCTGCTTACGAGAAATTCAAAAGCCTGAAAGCTTGAGTTAGACGGATAAGCGGCTATCGCTCTGAAAGGAGATTCTGCCACTCCCTCCGGTTAAGCAGGAAAATCCGAATTACCATCTGAAACGGTTGATTTTCTTGCTTAAATGTCGGTCGCTGGCAGAATTCTCTTTTCTCCGCTACGTGCTTGGAGAGTCGTGATGTTATAGGATTTAATGCAGTACATGCATCCGATTATTATTCGATGAACAGAACAAAAGCCCCTACGCATGTAGGGGCTTCTTTTTTTACATATACAATTAAAGTTAAAGCACCGCAAACGGACGCTCTGCCGGCTTGCCGAACAAATAGCCCTGTGCCAGATTGATACCAATACTGCGGCAGAAATCAAATTCCTCGCGCCGCTCGATACCTTCTGCCAGTACGCGGCTGCCGATATCCCAGGTGCGTTCGGCGATATTGCGGATATCCCGCTGCTTTTGCTCGTCCCGGTCGCAACCGTCGATCAGACCACGGTCGATTTTGACATAATCGGGCTTGAGCTTGCCGATCAGCTCGGGCAGAGAGTAGCCGGAACCGACATCATCGAGGGCTACGTTGATTCCATTGCTGCGGTACACATCAAAAATATCCTGCAGCTTGGGCATCTCCATAATATTCTCGGTCTCCACCACTTCAAAAACAAAATCCTGCGGATCAAGCTTTAGACGCTCAATCGCTGCAAACGTATGGCTAAGACAGTATTGCGGATTATAAATCGATGATGGCAAAAAGTTAATAAACCGCTTCACGCCGGCTGGCAGATGAAGCGCACTGGTCTCAATCGCCGAGATTCGCGCTGCACGATCCAAAAAGGAATGCAGACCGGTACGATGGGCGACTTCGAACAGCTTATAAGGCTGAAATCCCGGTCCATCCGGTATCGGACGCAGCAGAAATTCATACGCCATGATCTGCTCCTGCTCATCTACAATCGGCTGCATATGGCTGGTAAACTGCTTTTGCCGAATAATCTCGACAATATCGTGGTGCTGCAGGCGTGTAATCAGCGTCGATAAAGGGAACCATGACGGCTCACCGCCAATATTATCGGTTCCCAGAATACCGATAGACAGATCACTGCCCTGCTCACTCGGAAGCGCTCTGACCCAGTGCAGAATATCCAGCATCTGCTCTCTGGAGTAGTATGAGATGGAGCCAATATCTTCTACTATATAAATGTCATAAGCCTGCTGTCTGATTAACTGCTCAAGAGAAGGAGAAAGCGGGCGCAAAGACACCGTACCTTGATCTTCAATCGGTTGAATAAAACTGCATCCGCTACAATTCATGGAGGTCCTCCTGTTACTAAAATACATTATGCGGGTGTTCACGTTTTTAATCCCTATATATATCGGTTGGTAGAATCCGGATCGTAATACTATTTCTTTACTCTTTCCGAGAAGTTTACCGATTTGGATAAGATATTATTTTACTGGAGTAAATAGGTGAATAAAATAAGCGACATAGTGCGTAAGAATGATACAACATGTGTATATACCCAATTATAGTACTTTTGTAACAGGTATTTAGCCATAAATTAAAATTAATTTAAATTCTCTATTATTATGCGTAAATGAATCATTTCATCTGCCTATTCTCTAAAGCTTTAACTTGTAGATAAACGTAAAAACAGACCACCGGAAATGTTCCGGCAGTCTGTTTTGTCATAGATCCACTTGCCATTAATCTGTATTCATAAAATTAGCTGGCCGGAATCTCCAGTACATCGCCTACCTGCAGACGGGTAGGATCTGTGATTTTGTTGTACTTGGCAAGTTCCTGCCAGGTCACACCGTATTTGATACTAATGCGGTAAAGGTTATCGCCTTTTTGGATTGTGTACGTATCTCCATCTGCTGCCGGAGCTGGCTTAACCGGCTTCACTGGCTTGGCAGGAGCAGTTGGTTTGGCCGGTACTGGTTTGGTTGCAGGAGCAGCCGGTTTGTCCTTGGCTGGTGCTACTGGCTTGGTGCCTGCTGCCGGTGCGGCTGCTTTGGACAGGTCAATTGTATAACTGGCAAATCCGTCTGCACCTTCACCTGCGTAGGCAATCGGCTCACTGGTGCTACCTGCAGCCAGAGATGGTGCTGCTTTCAGGGCATCCTGTGCTTTTGGTGAAGACGTAAAGGTTACTTTGGCATTGCCCTTGATTGGAGCCAGAGACCAGTTGCCGTCGGCTGTCGGATTGATGGTGCCGTTCTCGCGGATATAGTCGATGATTACCTGACGGTTCTCATCCGGGGAAGCCAGAACGATGCGTTTGCCGTCCGGATTCGCCAGCTTGGACGCCGAAGCACGGTAGTTATTCGTTGCTACGATAAATTCCTGTTTTGGATCGATCGGCTTGCCGTTGTACTGCAAGTTGATGATCCGGTTCGCGGATTCATTGACTACGGTACCTTTGGCATCGTATTTCTGCGGCTGGGTCACGTCGATCTGATAGGTTACACCATCGATCACGTCAAAGTTGTACGTCGGGAAGTCCATGTTGATCAGCGGCTGGTCGCCGGACTTGGATGGATCGATCTGGTTGAATTGCCCTGCAGACCATTCCAGCCAGTTTTTCACTTCTGCGCCGTTTACCTTAACGGCGTAGACGGTGTTTGGATACACATACAGGTCGGATACGTTTTTGATCGCAATCGTTCCTGTGGCAATATCCGTGTAGTAGTTCGGGCCGGAGCGTCCGCCTGCCTTGAATGGAGCCCCTGCAGACAGAATAGGCAGTTTCTCATAATCGGTTCCCTGCAGCTTTTGCTCCAAATACCATTTTTGTGCATTGGTTACGATCTGGATGGACGGGTCATCCTGCACCAGCGCAAAATAGCTGGTAATACGGGAAGTCGTTTTGCCTACCGGACCACGTACATATTCCAGCGTCTCTTCATGCTCGTGGTAGACCGCATCCACAACGCTTTGATCGGCTTCTACCAGTGCTTTTTTGGCTTTGGCATCATAAATGGGACGTGCTTCGACTTTGGAGTCGGTTACTTCCCAATCCTCGCCTTTTTGCGTGAGCTGCAGATCGATGATTCCGAGGTGATCTCCCCAGAATCCCGGCTCTACGGAAGGTACGCCATTAATAGTACCTTTTTCCAGATCAACGCCTGTTTTGCCTGCAAAGTCTGCGCTCGGGAATACTTTGTGCGCATGACCGAACATGATTGCGTCAATATCCGGCACCTGGCTCAGATACAGGACAGAGTTCTCCATCAGTTCGGTTTGCGGAATATCTTCAAAGCCGGAGTGCGGAACTGCAACAATGATGTCCGCTCCCTCCGCTTTCATTTGCGGAACGAATTTTTTGGCGGTTTCGATAATATCTTTGGCTACTACTTTACCTGCCAGGTTGGCACTGTCCCACTGCATGATTTGCGGCGGTACAAAGCCGATTACGCCGACTTTGATCGTGTGCTTGGCGCCCTGCTCGTCGGTTACTTCCTTATCGAGGATTTTGTAAGGAGTAAAGTAGTTTTTCTCGCCTTTGCCTGTGCCGTCATCGACATAGATATTGGCATTAATATAAGGGAAATTGGCTCCTTCGATCGCAGTCTTGAGGAAATCGAGACCATAGTTGAACTCGTGGTTCCCAAAGTTGCCGACATCGTAGCCAAATTGGTTCATAGCTTTGTAGACAGGATGTACTTCGCCTTCTTTAAGCGGTTTTACTTTGGCGACATAGTCAGCCAGCGGCGTACCCTGGATCAGGTCACCGTTATCCACCAGTACGCTGTTGGGTGCTTCTGCACGAGCTGCCCGGATCAATGTAGCGGTCTTGTCGTAACCATACTCATCTGTCGGTTTATCCGAATAGTAATCATAGTTCATAATATTGGTGTGAATATCCGTCGTTTCCATGAGGCGAAGCTTGACCGTTGCACCTGATGCAGTCGTATCCGCTGCAAATACCGGTACAGCCGTGATGCCAAACAGCTGCAGCGCTGCAATCGCCGCTACTGTTTTCTTGAGTGTCTTTTTCCCCAGTTTCAAAATTAAAACCCCTCCCGAGTATATTCAGCACGTATACGTTCTCTGATTCATTCAATATAAACGCTTACACTCACCTATGTATAAAAAATATGTAAAGCCGGTATGAAATCTGTATACGGATTTGCGCTACTCGTTACATATTACAGTTCGATATGGGAGTGCAGACGCATAAAAGAGCGAAGTATATAGCTGCATGAGAGAATTTTATACTATAGACTGACATATTTGAAGGGATATTTGATCCAATTTTTAATTTTTTGTAAAAATAGTTACAAAAAAGACGTATATATTACATATATACGTCAGTTATTTTTGCGATTTTTTATCCAAATCCAGCTTTGCCCGGCTACAGTTTAACTACTCTTTATTCCGGTACACAGGATTTTGTATATCCTTATTGACTCCAGCCTGTAGCAGCCTGGTCACCTTTGCGGTGTTTATGCTGCAAATAAGAGTCAAGAATTCGGTCCAGCTGCTCGGATTGATCGATCACCCGGTGATCACGGATTCCATGCTCTTCTGCCATTTGATTCAGTATGCGGCGTTCCTGTTCAATCTGCTGTTCGATCTTTTTCAGGTCCAAGGAAAGCACCTCCTGTAGATTACCCCTTTCACTTCTCGCATTGCCTTATATTTGAAATAGATAAAATTTGTAGTAATACATTGTTTATACCCCAAAATCAGGGGTTTGATCAAGTTCCTACAGTCCCTATTTTATCCTTTTATTGGAAACAAAAAATGACAAAAAATCCGGTGTCCGATTCTGTAGTCTGCCTGCGCATTTTACAAAATTCGTCACCGGATTTTACATCGCTATCCTGAAATTCTTGTTAAGCGAATCGTATCCGTATCGACAAACGAAAGGCGTTTAGCCGTTCCAGGTCTGTTTCTGACCTTCTTTGTCGGTATATTCAATCGTTTGTGGGGTAATATCCAGTACTACATAATCGGGATCATCCGGTCCGGAGAACCAATTTTTGAATTCATCCTTCCAGACACGCTGCTTCAGTTCATCATTTGTCGATACAGCGCAGGTTGCCTCGATTTCGATTACTTCGTTATTGCCGCCTTTTTCGTAACCGAGCAGCAGATAGCAATTCGGATTCTGTTCCAGCTCATCCACTTTTTGCGTTTTGCGGTCGGTAGCCAGATGAATATTCAATCCTTCATTATATACCGCCATATAGCGTACCTTTGGTTTATTGTTCTCCACTGTGCCGAATGCACAAAAACGGTTTTCTTCCAGTGCTTTGACGATAGATTGTTCAACTGATGTTTGACTCATGATCAAGCTCCTTCCGCGATATGGACTTGGATTATTCAATACACCCTGATAACAAGGCGCTGAATTTTAGATAGTACTTAACTTTGAGTGCCTGTATGGATACTTACCCGGTCAGCAGCAAGCTGAACCTTCACCGCTTATCCTATCGTTCCCCGGATGCCTCACTTGCTGGACAGCAGGCAGGCTCTCGTCTATAATTACACCTAGAAAAAGCGCATACGATCTGGGGGAGCTGGGCTAGCCGGCTGAGAGTGTATTCGATCAATACAGACCCTTATACCTGATCTGGATAATGCCAGCGTAGGAAGCGAATCAAGCATTGTATGTGTCCTCATACGATATGCACCTATGTCGTCCCGATCCGGGGCGCTTTTTTTATATACAGAGGAAGAAGGGGTAGAGAAATGAACAAACACTGGAACAAGCTTCTGCCGCTGCTGGCGGTATGCCTGCTGCTCATCACTGCAGGATGCGGAGGCAAAGGAAGCAGTCCGGCCGATAACAGCCAGAGCGCCGAAGGAGCAAACGGCAGTACTCTCAAGGATGTACAGGTCGTGCTGGACTGGACACCGAACACGAACCATACCGGTCTCTATGTGGCTCAGCAGATGGGCTACTACAAGGAAGCCGGATTAAATGTAGAAATTATCACACCGGGACAGGGCGGCGCCGATACAATGGTTGCTTCCGGTAAAGTTCCGTTTGGTATCAGCTATCAGGAAAGCGTGACCCAGGCACGCGTGCAGGGTGTACCGCTCGTCTCGCTAGCCGCTGTGATTCAGCACAACAGTTCGGGCTTTGCTTCACCGGTAGACCGTAACATCAAAACGCCCAAGGATATGGAAGGCAAGTCTTACGGAGCCTGGGGCTCACCGGTCGAGGAAGCCGTGATGAAATCAATCATGACGACCGACGGCGGTGATGTCAGCAAAGTCAAAAGTGTGAATATCGGAGATGCGGACTTTTTTACAGCGGTCAAGAAAGGCATCGACTTTGCCTGGATCTTCTACGGCTGGACCGGTGTCGAAGCCGAGCTGCGCGGTGAACCGCTGAACATGATGTATGTAAAAGATTATTCGCCGAATCTCGATTATTATACGCCGATTATTGTGACCAACGAAAAGCAGATCCAGCAGGACCCGGAACTGGTCAAAGCTTTTATAGCGGCAACAGCCAAAGGATATGAATACGCCATCGCCAACCCGGACAAAGCCGCTGATATTCTGATCAAGGCTGTACCTGATCTCGATCCTGAACTGGTCAAAGCAAGCCAGAAGTGGCTGTCTCCCAAGTATCAGGACGATGCCAAACAGTGGGGAATGCAAAAGCCAGAGATTTGGTCCGGGTATGCCGACTGGATGTATAAGCAGGGTCTGCTCGATGCCAAACTGGACGCTTCCAAAGCATTCACCAATGACTATCTGCCGGCTGCCGGTACCCAGTAAGCTTCCGAGTTATTCCCGGCGTGACCGATGAATAATAGACCGCTCACTGCTCGTCTTTATGATTGATCCTGTCGATTTTATCGAAGACAACCAATCTTATTTTTCACCCAATTCATTTACCCAGGAGGTTATCATGATGGCTACGACTCTACTGAGCATTCAGGTTATTCCCAAAACACCCAACAATGAAAATTCCTATGATTACGTGGATGCCGCTATCGAGGTGATTCAGGCTTCCGGACTGAAATATGAAGTGCACCCACTGGAAACGACGCTGGAAGGCGAGCTTCCACAGCTATTGGAAGTTGTACAGAAGATGCATGAGGCGCTGGTGGAAAAGGGCAGCCCGAGTATCATTTCCCAGATCAAAATCGCGCATAATCCATCCGGCATCAGCATGGACGGACTAACGGAGAAATACCGCTAATGTCCATTAGAGCATGGTGGAAAGGCATATGGCCGCCCTTTGGGGCGGTCGTTTTGTTGCTGGTCATGTGGCAGCTCGCCACTTGCTTTTTCCAGATTGAAGACTGGATTCTGCCAAGTCCCGCCCGTATCGCCCAGGAAGCCGAGAAAAGTTACACCAGTCTGCTCGGGCATACGTGGGCCACGCTGAAGTTGACGCTATCTGGATTTGGCATTGGAGCGGCGACCGGGCTGATCGTCGCCGGTGTGCTGCATTATATTCCTTTTCTGCGCCGTGCACTGTATCCGCTGCTGATTCTGAGTCAAAATATACCGCTGATCGCACTCGGACCACTGCTGATTATCTGGTTCGGTTTTGGACTGTTGTCCAAGCTTATCGTTATTGTACTGGTGTGCTTTTTCCCAATCACGGTGGCAGCACTGGGCGGACTCGCCGGTACCGACCGGGTGATGATGAATTATATGCAAATGATTGGAGCCACGCGTGGACAGATTTTCTGGAAGCTGGAGCTGCCTTACAGTCTGCCGGCTGTCTTCTCGGGACTGAAAATTGCCGCTACCTACAGCATTATGGGGGCGATTATTGCTGAATGGATCAGCAGCAGTGAAGGGCTTGGTTATTATATGCTGCTTCAGCAGTCTGCTTTTCGTACCGACCGCATGTTTGTTGCGATTATGATTGTGATTGCTTTTAGCCTGATCATGTTCTCGCTGATCGTGCTGCTGGAGAAATGGTGTGTACGCTGGCAGAATGACAGTACTTCCAATAGTAAAGGAGGAATCGACCGTGCCTGATTCCACATATCCTCCGGCGGCAACTGCTACAGAAAGAGATGCAGCTGCCACCGCTTCTCCTTTCGCAGAGAATGGGAATGCCAGACCTTTTCTGGAGCTACGGAATATCAGCAAAGCTTTTGCCCAGGGCAAACAACAGCTGCAGGTCATGGAAAATATATCGCTGACTGTACATGAAGGTGAATTTGTCTCGGTAATTGGCCCTTCGGGTTCGGGGAAAAGTACCCTGCTGCAGATGATTGGCGGGGTGCTGCTGCCGGATCAGGGAGATATTGTGCTGCAGGGCCAGCGGATCAATGGCCTGCAGGGCAAAGCCGGTTATATGCCCCAGCAGCCGGCTCTGCTGCCCTGGCGTACGATTGAAAAGAATGTAATCCTCGCCCGCGAGACTGCCGGTATGCCGCGTCAGGAATCGCTCGCTCTTGCCCGGACCTGGCTGGACAAAGTAGGATTGGGCGGATTCGCCCGTGCCTATCCACGTACTCTGTCCGGCGGTATGCAGCAGCGGGTCGCTTTTTTGCGAGCACTGCTTGGACCGCAATCGCTGCTTTGTCTGGATGAGCCGTTCAGCGCGCTGGATGCTTTTACCCGCAGCGAGATGCAGGCTTGGCTGCTGCGCATCTGGGAAGAGAATCGGCGGTCGGTCGTTTTTATTACGCATCATATCGAAGAAGCGCTGCTGCTGTCCGATACGATCTATGTATTATCCAGCCGCCCGGCTCATGTGATCCAAAAAGTCTCAGTGCCTTTTCCAAGACCGCGGCGTGAAGAGCTGGTGGATACGCCGGAATTTATCGCGCTGCGCAGACAATTGACTGAAGCGCTGCGAGCGGAGCTGAACGGATGATGAGCGAATACGATGTTCTGCATTCTTCAACGTCCTCTGTCTCTGCTGCCTCGTTATCCAAACTGCAGGAGAAATCACCCTCCATCCCGTCTATCGATAGCCATATTCATCTGGATCAATATGACGATGATGCTATTCGTCAGATGATGCAGAGTCTGCCGAATCATCAGGTCGAATCGATAATCGCGGTCTCGATGAACAAGGATTCCTGCCAGCGGATCGAGCTGCTGTCCCGGCAATATCCGGGTCTGGTGTACCCTGCTTATGGCTATCATCCCGAGCAGCCTCTTCCTTCCCGGCAGCAGACCAGCGAGCTGCTGGAATGGATAGAATCACGGATGAACCAGTTGGTAGCTGTAGGCGAGATCGGACTGCCTTACTATCTGCGACAGGAGCTGGCTGCGCGTGAAGAGAAACTGGATGAAGCCGGATATATTCAGCTGCTGGAACAGTATCTGCAGCTTGCCGCCAAGCATGACAAACCGGTTGTACTCCATGCGGTCTATGAGGATGCCGATACGGTATGCCAACTGCTGGAAGAGTACCGCATCCGGCGAGCCCATTTCCACTGGTTCAAGGGCTCTGCAGCCACGGTCAAACGAATGGCGCAGCATGGATACCATATCTCATTCACCCCGGATATTGCCTATGAACCGGAGATCCGTGAACTGGCTGCCCTGTATCCCCGTGAGCTGGTTATGGCCGAGACGGATGGGCCGTGGCCTTTTGAGGGTCCATTTACCGGGCAGTCTACTCATCCGCGCATGACCGCAGATGTCTGCCGGGAATGGGCTGCGATTCAAGGGCTAAGCGAGTACGAAGCCCGTCAGATTCTGTATGCCAATACCTGTAATTTTTATCAACTTAACGGGTGATAGGGATGGCACTTTAGTATGTCGAAGACTCACAATCACAAAAAGCCTGATCGGCAAGAAGGAAATTCTTCTTCAGCCAGATCAGGCTTTTCTGATTGTATTGGCAGTCATGGGATCAAATAATCAGCAATACACGACCCGTGTACCGAATCTTGCGATACAGTTGACGACAGCCTGTACTCGCAAATCCTTTACTGATTATTCGACCTGTATCATATGCTGATAAGCATGAGTATACCAGTTGATCACTACGGATAGCTTAACCAAACGATATCAAGCTTTGTAATCATCACCTTTGACGGATGCTGCAGGACTCAGCCATACGAGCAGCATGGAGAACAACTGCTCCATCTGCAGCGGTTTGCTAAGGTAATCGGATGCTCCGGCTTGCAGACAGCGCTGCCGATCATCCTTCATCGCTTTGGCGGTCAACGCAATAATCGGCAGTTCTGCCCACTGTGATTGTCGGCGGATATTCTCCATCGTCACATAACCATCCATTACAGGCATCATAATATCCATCAGGACCAGATCCGGCTGACCCTGCTCCAGCATTTCCAGGGCTTCCTTGCCGTTATAGGCACTTATTACGTTCATGCCTTTGGATTTGAGAGCCCCTTCCAAAGCAAAAATATTACGGAAATCGTCATCCACCACCAGGATTTTTTTGCCTTTGAGCATATCCAGCTCTTCCGGCAGACTGGCAGGAGACGATAAAGCAGTCTCCGGGCTGTCCGGTGCAAAGTCTTCCGGCAGTGAAGGAATATACAGGGTAAATGTACTTCCGCGGCCTACCTCACTCTCGACCGTAATAAAACCACCCAGCAGCCTTGAGAATTCGCGGCAGATCGATAATCCGAGTCCGGTTCCGCCATAGTCACGGTCGGTCCGGGCGCCTTCCGCCTGACGGAATGCTTCAAAAACGACCTGCTGCTTGTCCGGCGCAATACCGATCCCGGTATCTTTTACCGAGATGGCGAGCATATGATCCATCTTTTCTGGCAGTCTGTAACCTTCAGGCAGCGGAACTTTCTCTGCCGGAGCAATCCGCAAGCTAATCTTGCCCTCACTCGTAAACTTGAACGCATTGGAAAGCAGATTTTTGAGAATCTGCTGCAGTCTTTTGCCATCGGTATAAAAGGTCGGCGGTGCATCGGTATCTACTTCCGTCCAGAATTGCAGATTCTTCTGCTCGGCCAGCTTGTTAAAGTTATAGCCCATTACTTCCGGAATATCATGAATAGAAATCAGCTCCCGCTGCACCTCGACCATACCTGCCTCCACCTTGGACAGATCCAGAATATCATCGATCAATGCCAGCAGATCCTGTGCCGATCGGTGAATAATATTACCGTATCCAGGCATTTCATCCTCATGATCCCGTGGAGTGCTTTCGGCAACCAGCTGGGACAGAATCAGAATACTGTTCATTGGTGTACGCAGTTCATGAGACATATTTGCGAGAAATTCCGTTTTGTAGCTGGAGCTGAGCTTAAGCTGTTCGGCGTACAATTCCAGTTCCTGACGAGTTGTTTCCAATTCATGCGCTTTGGTCTCCGCAAAATTTGTACGTTCCCGCAGCTGCTCATTGGTCGCCTGCAATTCTTCCTGTTGTACTTGAAGCTCCTCCTGCTGGGATTGCAGCTCTTCCTGCTGCGCCTGCAGCTCCTGGTTGAGTATCCGGGTATTGCGCAGCAGTTCATCCACCTGCATCCGCTTCTCGATATTGCTGATGATCGCTCCGAAGCCTACACAGATCTGCTCGATCAGCTGACAGTAACGCGGAGCGAATTCAATCGCTGCTCCAAGCTCCAGTACCGCTATCGTACGACCCTCAAAAACAATCGGGGTAACTACAATCTGCCGGGGCACAATATGACCAAATCCCGTCTGAATACGGATCGGATAATCTTCATTTGCTGTCAGCAGCTGTGTTTTCTGTTCCACGGCTGCACGTCCAATCAATCCCTGACCCGGTCCAAATTCATGGATAGTTCCCGTCATATTGCCATGGGCGCCGTATGAATATTCCAAATGGAACTGGTCTCCCTTGGTATCCGGATGCACATAATAAAACAATCCATAGGAGGCTTCCATCAAAGGAACGATTCTGGCAAGCAATTTCTCCGCCAGCTCCGGTGTATTGTTAATCCCCTGATAGACGTTGCCGATCTGTGCTAGCTGGGTCTGTACCCAGTTATTATCCTGCATCTGTTCCGAAGTTTTCCGTACCTGTCGATTATGCTCTTCCAGAGCAATCGACATTTTATTAAACGCCTCGGCGATATTGGATACTTCATCGCCGCCCTCTACCTGGAGGCGCGGAATATCCTGCACGTTATCAAAATCCACATTATTGATAACATGGGTAACCTGCTTGAGTCGTCCAGTGGTACGGCGCAAAGTCCAGACCGTGATTCCGATACCGGATAGCAGCAATAAAATAGCGAGTATACCGGTCATCACCCATCGCTCGGACATAAGCGTATATTGTAAAAAGAAACCTTCTATAATAATGAATAGAATTGCCAGCATCAGCATAAAGCTAAATCCAATAATCTGTTGATGTTTATAATTCATAAATATTGCATTCTTCCTCTCTCGTGATGTAGGCAAGATTATAGCAAAAAAGCTGGCTGAGTATACTTTCAATGATACGTGAACATTGGTACTTTGTCTGTAGAAACTTGGACTTATTTTCATTTAATAGCAGATTGTATTTAGCTTACGAAAGTAAAATAAAAGACTTAGACAGTCAAAAATACATTTTATGTCTGGAATAGAAAAATGATCCGGTAATACGAGGTTTGGAATCTACTATTCTGACTGGGCATTGTTAGATGAATTGTAGTGATTTTTGCTTGACGACTATCTTTATTCCGGTATACGATTTGGAATGCTTCATGACCATGTAAAGGGTGTAATGGTATCCATTACAGATAATCCCGTACATACGGATAGCAGCAGCAATCAACAATAGATATGAAAATCAAGCAGGAGGAAGGAATCAAACTCTATGTCCAAGCAAACCAACCGGGCAATGGTAACGGTCGGATTACTGGCTGCACTTTTTATCGGTGCACTGGATTCCACGGTTGTCAGCACGGCTTCACCACGCATTATCGATTCACTAGGCGGTCTCAGCCTGATCAGCTGGATCTTCTCCATTTATACATTAACGACCTGTATTGCTACTCCCATTTTTGGCAAGCTGGGGGATCTGTACGGACGCAAGTCGGTATTCGCTATCGGACTGGGCCTGTTTATTGTTGGATCGGTGCTGTGCGGATTCGCCGGCTCCATGACCGAATTGATCTGGTACCGAGCATTGCAGGGGATTGGTGCCGGTGCGCTGACACCAGTTACCTTTACCATTGTCGGCGATCTGTATCCAGGCAAGGAACGTGCCAAAGTACAGGGGATTTTCTCCTCGGTCTGGTCGATTGCCGGCTTGTTCGGACCGCTTGTGGGCGGTTACTTTGTCGACTATATCTCCTGGCGATGGATTTTCTTTATTAATCTGCCGGTCGGTATTATTGCGGTATTGTTTATTTTTATGTATTATCATGAATCCTTTGAGAAAAAACAAAAGTCTATTGATTATGCAGGCGCACTTACTTTTACGATCGGGATGACTGCGCTGCTGCTCGCACTGCTCACCGGCGGCGAGGAATATGCGTGGACATCTCCGGTTATTATCGGATTATTTATTGTGACCGTCATCTTCATGGCACTGTTCCTGCGTATTGAAAAGCGGGCAGAAGAGCCGATGCTGCCGCTGTCCTTATTCCGTACCAGTGTATTGACCGTGCCTTATATTCTGGCCTTTACAACCCGCTGGACAGTTATGGGTGTGACGGTATATTGTGCACTATGGCTGCAGGATGTATCGGGATACAGCGCTACCTTTGCCGGACTGGCATTAATGCCGATGTCGATCGCCTGGCCAGTTGCGTCCACCCTGTCAGGGCGATTAATGTACAAGCTTGGCGCCAAAGCGCTGATCATTTTCGGTTCGGCGCTGGCAGTGGCCGGCAGCCTGCTGGTGGCCATCATGAGTTCGGACTCGCCTTATCTGATTATTGTCGCTTCGCTGGTGCTGATCGGGTTCGGGATGGGCTGTATCGTCACTCCGTCGATGGTCATTATCCAGGGAGCGGTAGGCTTCCAGATGCGTAGTGTGGCGACATCGACCAATACGCTGATGAACTCTCTTGGGCAGACGGTCAGTGTTGCGGTATTCGGACTGGTATTCAATGCGATTGTGACCCACAATACAGCCATTGAGCTGGCGCTTGGTATTCATTATGTGTTTATCCTCATGCTGGCCGTCGCTGTCGTGAATCTGCTGGTTGCGCTGTTCCTGCCGCCAAGCAGCAGACTGCTGAATCATCAGCAGTAAGGAAACATGGTTATATGCAGCTATCGACCAGATGAACGCACAAGGCAGCAGATTTATTTTCAATAAGAGACAGTAGGCCGATCGATAAAAAAGGCTGCGATTCCCGAGAATAAGGAATCGCAGCCTTTTTGTGAACAAGAACAATACTATACATTACATACTTCCATAAAAGCGAAATGTAATCACACGTATATCAAGCTGCCTGTCTAGTCTATTATTCATGTCCTGTTGTCCGGCGAGTGCGGCTGTACCAGCGACTCACCTGATCCGCATCCTGGCGCCTCAGCCGATTGGTCTGAAATGTTGTATGTCCTGCCGCTATATACAGGTGGAGACTCAGCAGATTCTGCCTGCGCTGCAGCTGGCTGCCTGTAAAGCTGAAGGCTTCAATATGCTTCCATAATATGCAGTGCGTTGAATGCGTGACATACCGATTGACGATAATCAGACGTTCTCCATCCAGTGCGGCGCCAGAGCGACGATAGCGTCCATAATCCAGCAGGATCAGAACTACAGCCAGCACGCCCCCAATCAACAGACCGTACCCGGATAAAAAATATGTCCCGACAGCAGCGAGTATACTGCTAATCAGCAGACCCGGCCATACGTATGCCCACAGCGCCCGTGATGGCGAACGATAAGCCGGTGTCCGGTACAGAAATCCGGGCACTACCGAATCAAGCAGCATCTGTACTTCGCTGCTGCGGATAAATGGATGCAGTACCGGCACTTTGGCATCTTTGCCGGAGGAGACGACATGCAGCTGGATCTGGGCAAAGCCGAGCCAGCGGCGAATCAGGCTTTCTTTGACCGTTACCGCCTGTACATGCTTCGGATGAAAAACGAATTGTCTGCGTTCCAGCAAGCCATAGCGGACAGACAGCCTTTCCCCGCTGCGATAAACAGAGAATCCGGCGTACTTGATAATAAACAGCACCAGCGACAGCAGCCAGGCGAATACCAGACCGATCAGTACGGCACCGAGCAGCGCCTGAATGCCGGTAATATACCCTTTCGCATTATCCATCAGCTGATTCAGCAGACCCCCAGGCAGTATATCACCTGCAAAGGAATATACCCCCGCTATAAAAGCCAGGCCCAATCCCAGATTAAGCTCGGTCAGTGCCGCACGCAGCAGCTGCGGTGTAGTCAGCTTATAGAGCAGCTGCGCAGCAACCGGTGATGATCCGGCAGGGGTAGCTGTCCGGCCGGCTGATGTTCCCACCCTGCCAGCCGAAGCAATTGAATCCGCAGAATGATCTATAGAGCCAGCTGTTGGTCTTGTTGCATCCGGATATGAATGATTTTCTCCCGAGGCGAATTGATCCCCCGTCTCTGCATCCTGGTTCGTATCCTGATTCTTTGTCGTGAGATTGGTTGATTCGGTATCTGCACTATGGTGCGAAAACGCATCTTCCGTATCCACAGCCACAGCTGCCTGCTCCAGCATCTGCTGTAAACGCTCCGCTTCGGCAGCAGATAATACTTCGAGTACTGCATCTCCATCGGAGCTGCCTCCGGGAGTTTCTATTTTGAGCTGCACTACGCCCAGCAGGCGCTGGATCAGCGGCTGGTCAATACTAACCGAGTGTATCCGTGAATAATAGATCGCTTTTTCTCTGCGCTGAAGCAGTCCACTCTGAATCACAAAGCGATCTTCTTCTTCATGATAGGTAAACCGGCGCCATGTACCGATCTGATACAATCCACTCAGCAAAAGCAGCAGGACAAATCCACCGATCGTCCAGTAAACGGAGGCGGACAGGCCATCTCCGCTCAGAATCCGTACCGCAGCCAAAATCAGCAGGAATGCCAGATTTTTGACGGTACGCAGTACAGCAAAAGCAATATACAACGGATGCATTCGGCGCAGCTGCCGGCTCATTCGTCTATCCTCCTGGCCAGACGGCCAATACGCTGCTTGAGCTGCTCCGCTTCCTCCAGTTTCACGCCGCCGATCGTATGCGTGGTTGCTGCTGTCACAATATGAACTTCAGCCAGACGATACCGCCGTAGAATCGGTCCAATCTCCAGCTCCACATGCTGCACCTTGCTCATCGGAACCAGTGTCTCACTAATAAAAAACAATCCGTTATGTATCTCCAACTCTTCATCCGATACAGCAAACCGAAAACGCTGATATCGTACAGTCGGTGCGATCAGAACGTAAAACACAAACAGCAGCACTCCCAGACCGATCAGCCCTGTCTTGAGCCACCATGGCATCTCAAACCAGCCCAGCCAGCCCGGCAGCAGGGCAATAGCTGCCAGAATCAGCAGGAAGATCCCGTAACCGATTATCGCACCCTGCCGTTCTGCCGATTTCCAGTCCGGATGAAGCGGTCTCATTTCTGCTCCGGTCAATGACATCATATTCCTCCTCTGTCCATCAAATAATATTTGTTATACATCCTGCATATAACTATCTGCTTTCTATAAAAGTATATCTTATCCGTATATACATCTTCTTCCTGCTTAAAGTTGCATATTCTTGCAACCGGATCAGAGATAAAGCAAAAAGCTGCCGAAACAGCAGTGATCGTCCATCAAGGAATATCATTGCTGTTTCGGCAGCTGGGTTCATCACTATAACCTGCACAGTGCTGACAGAATGTCTCAGCTATTACGGATGCTTATTCACCAATGATCGTTTCCGGCAAATCATTGGCTTAGCTTAGCGTTTGTTGAAGCCTTTTCTCTCAAGGAAATCCTTGAGCTGCATCCGGGAAGCTGTAGTGAATTTCTGGGCCATGAGTGCAGACCACGGCGTACTCTTGGTACCGGCTGTACGGGCTGACAGATAATTCGCCATCTGTTCATCATACTCGGCTACTGTCTGCTCTGTCGTCAATGCATCGTAGGATTCATGATGCAGCACGGCTTTGAGCGGCAGCCGGGGACGCTGTCCAGGCTCCTGATTCGGATAACCGACACACATACCGTAGACTGGATAGACCCGATCCGGTAGACCAAGCAGCTCGGACACTTCTTCGATCTCGTTACGGACTCCGCCGATATAAACGATCCCCATTCCCATGGATTCGGCCGCTATCGCTGCATTCTGGGCAGCCAGCGTGACATCGGCTGTTGCTACGATAAAATTCTCGACTGCATCCGTATATGACTCCTCCTGTGGAGCATGCTGCTGGACCGCCTTTTCCAGACGGTGCAGATCTGCACACCAGACGAGAAAAACCGGACATTCCACAATATACCGCTGGTTACCTGCCAGCTCGGCCAATATGGCCTTGCGCTTCGGATCACGAACAGCGATTACACTATATGCCTGTACATTGCTGGAGCTGGAAGCCATCTGACCGGCAGCTATAATTGTCTCCAGCTGCTCATCGGTAACCGGGTCCGGCTTGTAGCTCCGAATAGAGCGGTGACTCATTAACAGATTAATCGTATCATTCACGGTTGAATTGCACTCCTGTCTATACAATGTAATCGTATCTTAACCATGCGCAGGATCAGATGAAGCAGACCAGATTCTGTACCTTATCATACAGCATGCTACAATGCTGCGGAAGCTGACCGCCTCATCCACATCTGCGCCGGTCAGAGACGCTCATGCTGCTTGCAGCTACTCTATCCAGTTTGCCAATCCGATAAACCCGGCCCAGCCTACGATCTGCAGGAGTCCAATCGTCAGGCTAGTTATCGCAAATCCCCTGCCGCGTGAAGAACGCAGCGACAATATCGCAAACACAAGCGACAGTAGAATAATCGCCGCCGAGATGACCAGCCCCATTATAACGAGCATCGGCACCACGCCAAATTCCGCATTGGCGACAACCAGAAGAATAAATACACATACAACGCCCGACATGCTAATCAGACCGATCAGACTCAGTATAAATGAAGTGAGCGCCATAACGAACCGGTCCTTGCTGGTAGGCTGATCCGGATTACGCTCCGATGGAGGCGGCCGGTAACCCGGTGGTGGCGGTGGCGTCTGATACGGCTGGTTCTGCTGGCCAAAATGATCTTCGTTCATAATACCCTCCCAAAAGACTACATCAACTTCTTGTCTGCAGCTCTCACAGGCTGCCTTTAGGAGTATAGTATACCTTATTTCCCAGTATCCGGCTGTACCTTTTGCAGCTTGATACGCTGCAAACGCAGGGCATTCAGTACGACCGAGACGGAGCTGAATGCCATCGCCGCCCCTGCCAGCCACGGAGCCAACAGACCGGAAGCTGCAATCGGAATACCGATGACGTTATACGCCAGCGCCCAGAACAGATTTTGACGGATATTGCGAATCGTACGGCGGCTGATCATGATCGCATCAGCGATACCGTTCAGATCCCCGCGCATCAAAGTCACATCCGCAGCTTCCATCGCCACATCGGTGCCAGTACCGATAGCAATACCAGTATCCGCCGTCGCCAGTGCAGGTGCATCATTGATACCATCTCCGACCATGGCGACGATGCGTCCTTTCTCCTGCAGACGCTTGATCTCGGCCGCTTTGCCCTCTGGCAGAACGCCTGCCAGAATATGATCTACTCCGGTCTGCTGACCAATTGCCTGTGCGGTGCGTTCATTGTCACCGGTAATCATGATCACTTCCATACCCATTTGCTGCAGACGCTGTATCGCTTCTTTGGACGTTTCCTTGACTGTATCGGCTACTGCCAGCCAACCGGTATACTGTCCATTGATCGCAGTCAGCATTACGGTTTTGCCTTTGCTTTCGACCTGCTGTATCTCTTGCTCCAGATCTTCGTTATAAATGTCCGCTTCCTGGAGCAGCAGTCTTGTACCGATCAGCATCTGCTGTCCGTCAGTCACAGAACGTATACCCTTGCCAGGTATATTTTCGAAAGCATCTACAGCTCCAGCGGTAATATTGCGTTCTTGCAAACCTTGTACAATAGCACGGGCCAGCGGATGCTCGGAAGCCGCCTCTGCGCTGATTATACGCTGCAGCCATTCCTGCTCTTCGATTCCGGAACTTCCGGCTACAAAATGAATATCCGTCAGCACCGGTTCACCGCGTGTAATCGTACCGGTCTTGTCCAGTACAACTGTATTCACTTTGTGAGCGGCTTCCAGATGTTCGCCGCCTTTGAACAGAATGCCGTATTCCGCAGCCCGGCCTGATCCCGCCATAATAGATGTCGGTGTAGCCAGACCCAGCGCGCAGGGACAAGCGATAACGAGTACTGCGATTGCTTTTTCCAGAGCACTGCTAAAGTTGCCCGGTTCCAGCCATAGATACCATATCCCAAAGGTCAGCAGCGCGATCCCTACTACAATCGGCACAAATATACCCGAGATGACATCAGCCATCCGCTGAATAGGTGCTTTGGATACCTGGGCTTCTTCGACCACACGGATAATGCGGGCGAGTGCTGTATTTTGACCGATCCGATTAACCCGGAAGCGCAATCGACCATTCTGATTGATGGTTGCTCCGATCACAGCATCACCGGCCGTCTTCTCTACCGGCAGACTTTCGCCGGTGAGCATCGACTCATCGACCGAAGATTGACCTTCCAATACCTCACCGTCTACAGGGATCTTTTCGCCCGGTTTGACGACTACAATATCGTCGATCCGTACATCATCTACCGGAATCTCAACTTCCCGGCCGTCCCGCTCTACTCTTGCCATCTGGGCGCGCAGATTCATAAGACTGCGAATCGCTTCGGACGAGCGCCCTTTGGCGCGATGTTCAAACCATTTACCCAGCAGAATCAGGGTGACCAGAATCGAACTGACTTCAAAATAAAGTTCTACCTGTGTTCCCGGTACCAGCATGGAACGAATAATCAGGAACAGACTATAAAAGTAGGCGGCCGACGTACCCAGTGCGACCAGCACATCCATATTGGCACTGCCGCTGCGAAGCGCTTTGTAAGCTCCTACATAGAATTGCCAGCCGATAATAAATTGTACCGGCGTAGCCAAAATAAGCTGAAACCACGGATTCATCAGAATGGACGGCGTGCTGATCCATGAGGTAATACTGAAATGACCCAGCATTGCCCATAGCAGTGGCAAAGATAATACCGCAGCAATAATCAGTTTCCATTTGCGCACAACCGCTTCGCGTTCACGCCGCTGCTCGATGCCTTCTTCGCGCTTGAGCTGTGCCTGATAGCCGAGCTTTTCGACTTTGCGTGTAATCTCGTCCAGCGTTACGCTGCCGGGATTGTATTGCACGCGCGCAGTCTCCAGCGCCAGATTGACGTTGACCTCCGAAATGCCATCCATGCGCCGGATTCCTTTTTCGATCCGGGTCGCGCAGGCGGCGCAGGTCATTCCCATAATATCGAGGTCGGCAGTTTCCTTGAGCGGCTGATAGCCCAGCTGTTCAATCTTGCGCTCCAATGCAGCTCCATCGATCTGTGCGGGATCATAAATGACCGAAGCACGTTCCAGTGCCAGATTCACATTGGCTTCCTGTACGCCTTCGAGCCGTCGCAGTCCTTTCTCGATCCGGGTTGAGCAAGCCGCACAGGTCATACCGCCAATCTGCAATTGCAGCTGACGTACAGAGCCGCCGGAACCCGAATCAGACGGCAGTACCGGAGCAGACGCTATTTCTTTTGCAGTCGTCGATTCTGTAGGGATCGATTTGGGAGAAGTATTCATGACGTAACCTCCTGTCTGTCATTTTTTTATTCATATATTGAATGGTATACGGGTAATATTTTACTTTTTAAATACCCCCAGGGGGTACATTTTTCTGTTAAATAAAAGCCCATACGGGCTTGGCTACACTGCTGTCTATACAGCATTGTCGGATATGCGAACCGGGATCGGGATCTATCTGTATCACTTGCCTACTTTCCGGGAGACAGATATGTCCTGCACTACCCGGCACCGGATACAGTCCGCTGCAAAACGAATGCCGGGTGTACAGCACCTATTCAACCACGGTTAGCATGCAGTCTGTCGCTGCTGCGATAGACTGCTCAAGCGTTCGAATTCTCAGGCTCCAGCAGAGACAACATCGTATCCCTGTTCTTCTATCGCTTCTGTTAATTTCACAACATCCAGCTGCTGTGCATCATATTCGATATCTACAGATTTGGCTTCCAGATTTACTTTTCCTGTAGCGCCAATCTCGGCAAGTGCACCTTCGACGGATTTTACGCAGTGCTGGCAGGACATCCCTTCTACTTCCAATGTTACCTGTGTCATTTGTGTCATGTGTATTCCTCCTCAAATGTGTATTGGTGCTTGATTCTGAATAGATAGTAGTTCCTCAGCCAAATGGACGGAGCATTAGTATCCTAAATGGATGTTGTTGCTTCATCCTAAATGGATGTTGTTGCTTCATCCTAAATGGATGTTGTTGCTTCATCCATTTTATTTCAATAATTTATTAATCGTAATCAGCAGTTCATCAATCACTTCATTCTCGCCGGCTTCTATACGTTCGACGACGCAACTCTTCATATGACCTTCCAGCAGCAGGCGACCGACCGAGTTCAGTGCGGATTGGGCAGCGGCAATCTGGTTCAAAACATCATCGCAATACGTATCTTTCTCGATCATGCCCTTGATGCCGCGAATCTGTCCTTCGACCCGGTTAAGACGGCGGACCATATTGGTCTTCATCTCGTCGGAATGATGACTGCGCCGGGTGCTGCTGCACTCCGTATGATCAGCCAGAGCTGTATTCTGTGGATATTCTTCCCGGATCATTCCGGCTTCTTCCATTGCATTGCCTCCTCTCACTTCTCCTTGTATCCAATTATCGGACAACAGGAGAAACGATCTTGTAACCTCATCCTAACATACCCTATGGGGGTATACAATAGATTTATTCAAAATATTATTTCACTCTTGGAATTATTTAAAATTTGATGTATTTTACCATTCCCACTCATTCACGAACCGATTATAATTATGTTAAAATAAAAAAGCTCCTTTTTACTATTTTTGGAATTTTCGAAAAGTGTTTTGTCATTCTACGCATATGGTCATGTATCGATTTATCCTTGTTTTTTCGACAATTATCCGGCTGTAACCGTCCCGGATTTCGCTGCTTATCGCGCATCCCTATCATGGAAGAAGGAAACTTATATGTCCAAAGCAGATCGCTATGAGCGAATGATGGAACAGACCCGTATTCATTTTCTTGAGGACGCCGAGCTGAAAATGGCCGATTTGCGTACCCTTTTTCGTGAATATTATAATGATTCTTCCCGTGCCGGATTAGCCGGTCTTCAATATGCAATCCATCGTCATGCCCATGCGATCAAAGGGCTGGCACTGCTGCTGTCCTACGAAGAGATGGACACGGTATGCGGAGATATTCTGGCTATCGTGCTGCAGGAGCCTCCACGCGACTGTACGCCATCCGAGATGGAGCATCTGCATCATCTGGTGACGACACTGGATCATCTGCTCAAACAAGCCTCTGCCTGATTCGTACAGCATTGGTCTCTGCGGTATTTCCTGTTACAATAGATCAGGCTGACAGAGCAAATGATACTGAGAAAGGGGCTTTTTTCCCATTGGCACAGTTATTTTTTAAATATGGCGCAATGAACAGCGGCAAGTCGATCGAGATTCTCAAGGTTGCCCATAACTATGAAGAACAAAACAAGCATGTCCTGATTTTCACTTCGGCGCTGGATACGCGCGATGAGATGGGTTATGTCTCCTCCCGGATCGGTGTACGCCGTCAGGCTATTGCTATTCATGAAGATACGGACATCTATACGATTGTCCAGAATTATACACCCAAGCCTTCCTGTGTACTGATCGATGAATGCCAGTTCCTGAACAAGGAATCCGTGCTGCAATTGGTCGCTATCGTGGACGAACTGAATATTCCGGTGATGGGGTTCGGACTGAAAAATGATTTCCAGAATCATCTGTTTGAAGGCAGCAAGTATATGCTGCTGTATGCCGACAAGATCGAGGAAATGAAAACAATCTGCTGGTTCTGCGAACGCAAAGCGACCATGAATCTGCGTATGAAAGATGGACGTCCTGTGTATACCGGAGAGCAGATCCAGATCGGCGGCAACGAGAGTTACTATCCGGTGTGCCGCAAGTGTTATAACAATCCGCCGATCTAAACGCGGGTGTCGTTGGTTGATGGTTATGCTGCGGATAGGATAATGTAAATAGAAAAAGGCTGATGATATGCACCCAAACACCGTGTATATCATCAGCCTTTTTATTTACATATTGGTATGGGATTTGGGGAGCTAATGTATGAAAAAGGGGCTAGGTTATCCACTCTGGAGAGGAATAAGGGCACGTCCTCCGGTGGAGCGCAGGAATCTACCGAGTAGGAGAGAATGTAGATTCCCGCACTCCAATGTCGTCCTTTGCCCTTATTTCCTCTCCGCCGTTCCGGGGTTACAGTGACTATTGGTGTTATCTTGATATTTTTACTTTTACTCGTACCATTATTATTACTATGTTGTCGATTACTATTATATTATCGATCAAGCTGGAGGCTGATATATTGCAATTCGCTTGTGGTATGGAATCCGGCTTTGTGATACAGGTTTATGGCTGCGGGGTTGCTTTTATTTACACAGAGAGAGACTTCCTCGACCTGAATATATTCAAACAGATGCTGTAGGGCATAATGCAGCAGATATAATCCAATCTTTTTACCGCGGCGATCGGGTCTTACCGCGATATATTCGATTTGACCTTCCCGAAATTCACAGTTTCCTTCCAGATAGACATAACCAGCAAACTCATTTTGGTTCAGACATACAAATAATCGATTGTCTTGATCCAGGCGGTTCAAAATGGTATCGGCCGCATAATAAGTAGATGGAAAACATTCGTTATGCAGATTGCGGAACAGGTATAGATAGGCAGATTGGTTAGCTGACAGAGCGGATAAGGTATTAATCATTTCTCCAATATCGACAATCTGCAGCTGATGATCGCCGATGGTATCTGAAGTGACAGGTTGTATCGGCCGCTTTTCCAGCTTCAGTATACTATGCTGTCCTTGCTTTGCAGCTTGTTTGGCCTGCATCCAGGCAAGGGCATGATAATTATGTATATGATAGAATCCGGCAATAATCTGAATGGAAGGTGAACATTTATCTACAGCAGCTGCCCACAGTTGATCGGCAGCCATCTGCCATTCATAAGAATCTTCTGTCAGGATAAAAGGACCCCAGAGTTCAGCCTGACCCTCTTCTTCATCCGTATCCAGCAGCAGCAGTCCTATCAGCTCTCCCTGTTCATATAAAAGGGTCACATAACGCTCCAATTCATACTCCCCAAATTCTTCATGTATGGAGTATGCAATCTCCTCCGCCTTTGTTCCACAGTAACCGACATGATGAGCCGGTTTGGCATTCTGTTCGCTGATCAATCGGGCTATTGCCGGAATCATTGCCGATGCGCCGTTCCTTGTTTGTCTCATTACAGTCAGCCTCCTTCCCGAATTAAAAATAAGCTGCCGCACAGTAAAGCTATATGTTCCAAATCAAAGACTCACTTTACAGTGCGGCTTATTTATTTTCCAATATGCATAATGCTAATAATTTCGATTAATCCATACTGCTAGTAGCTTCGATTATTTGATACAGGTGGGATATCAGTCCGGTTATTGCGCAGCTCCAGCAGCATAAGAACTGCCATCCAAAGCAAGGCAATCACATGCAGGCAGGTAACCAGTATACCGCCGGTTATCTGCAGCTGGCTGTTTACGACCTGCCACAGATTGTAGGTAATGGTCAGACTGAGCAAGGTTGCCAGACCGATCCATTTCCGATCCAGTATAACGGTAAAAAGGAGCAGGACCAGAGCAGGAATGCTGTAGCGTTCATGAATCTCTGTCGGCAGCATAAAAAAGGCAAAGGATACCCATACCCCTGCCTTGAGCAGAGCAGCGGTATTGATCGTGCGCAGCTTCCATAGATAAATTCCTGCATAGATCACAGCCATGAACAGCAGCAGAAATCCGATACTGCGCAGCGAAATCACTCCCCATAATCGTACCGTATCACTCGTAATAGGTGCGGTACCGACCAGGTAATACCAGATATTCAGTGCGTTCATCGTAACCTGGGTATACATGCCGACCGCGCTCAGATAAGCTGCCCGGAGCATCGCTCCCAGGCCGCCATAACCAGCAAAATACAGACTGATCCCAGCAAAAGGAATACATATCCCGATAACGATCCACAGCAGCGGACGAAATCGCTTGCTAGCCAGCTCACGCAGCACATACCAGCCCAGTACTGGAGCGATAATAATCGACTGCAGCTTGGTCAACAGCGCCAGCGCAAACAAAATACCTGCACCCAGCGGAGACGCAAGCAGCAGCAAGATCGAACCGGCCATCAGCATGCCATTCAGAATATCCACCTGTCCCCAGACTGCGCTATTGACGATTAGCGCCGGATTCAGGGCAAATCCTGCCAGTACCATCCAGCGCAGCCGCTGATCCGCGCGCCCTGCCGACCACCATGTTACTGCTAGCAGAGCCAGCATATCTAGCAGGATCAGAATACTTTTATAAGATAATGATCCGGGTGCTGCAGTGATGCCGAGCAGCTGCAGTACAGCTCCATATCCATGAAGCAGCCAGAGAAACAGCGGCGGATAATTGATGCCGCCATTATGAAGATAGACGCTCCCGAGTCCATATTCCCTCACCTGATTCATCCACTGCACAAACAGCTCTTGATCGCTGACAAAACCGGCGTATTGTCTGCCGAACCAGACCCGTATTCCCAGGCCTGCAGCCATCAGCAGAGCCAGCGCCCACCACTCCTGACGGGTCATCTCTTTTCTAAGACTGCGCAGCGAAATACGTTCTACCGAAACTTTTTTATTTTCTGGTGGTGTGATTCTCATCTGCCATCCCTCCCTGTTATTCACAAGAGACAGACGTTCATCCAAGGAAAGCATGACTGATTCGCAGTTCATGCCAGAAACGTTGCTGCGTTCATTATACAGCGGATAGTAGTGCAGACTGCAACTCTGGCGTGGTGGTGATAAACATTAGTCAGCGTAGTCCAAGTGTACTCTTTGCTACCCATGTCTGCTTGCACCTTATCCGGATTTTTTCTGGTTAAAATTTCCTGTTTGCAAATAGGGCTTTTTATCGGAAAATGGAAATTGTGCATCTTTTTATGCCAGGATGCGTAAACATGGATGTACTTGAAACGAAAGATTCAAAAGGGAGTGAACATCATGCATTATCCTCTACGCTACATAGAATGGTCAGAGGACAAACAGCGCGAATTGGGTCGGATTCATGAATATCCGTCCATGCATTCGGATGAGCTTTTTGTGCACAAGCTTGTAGACGCTATCAAACTGAATCACCGGATTTGGGTACATATATCCCACGAATCCGAAAACACCGGGCAGCATATTGTGTATGCGCGTCCTTTCGCAGAGGAACTGCCTTATCCGTATCAGAAAAGTCTGGCCCGTACCATTACCGGGCAAAAAGATTATCCCTCTTCCCTGCAGCCCGAATACTGGGTGTGGAATGGTGACAGCTTTGAGCGGATCAGCGGCTATGATTATTCCATGGCTGCTCTGGATATTGCCCGCCGCCTGCTGGATCATTACTGGGTAGAGAACGGAGTCACTTACGATATGCTCTATACCGTACTGGATGCAGATCGTCAGAAAGTCATGTTTTTCCTGAGTGAGGTGAGACACGGATGACAAAGGATTTACATAACCAGCCCGAGACACTGCTGTCTGACCCATCTGTACGTTCCATCTATCCATTACCGGCTGCTGCCGCTCATACCGGCAAGCCCGAATCGCTGCCTGAGATTACCGGTGCCTTAACAGAAACATCTGCTGTTCAGCAGCATGCTGCGTCTGCGGACAAGCCGGCTCGAACGCTCGGCTCCAAAGCACGCATGGCGGCGTTCTCTCTTATGCTGGTCGTACCTGTAGCCTTGACCGGCTGCGGAGACGATGATGATTACTGCGAATATGACCAGAATGGCAATCCTTATAATTGTGATGATGACTATAGCAGTGGCAGCCATGGCGGTTCGTACTTTTTTGGCGGGTACAGCTCTTCCCACAAAAGCAGCTCATCCGGATCGCACAGCGGCTTTGGCAGTAGTGGATCGTCCAGCTCTTTCTTTGGAGGATAAAGGCTATGCGTAGGACTGTCACGATTCCGTTATCCCGGGAACAGCTGTTTACCGGCGAGATTGCCCGCCGTATTCCTTACCATACGATGTATGGACAGCCCTACTGCCTGCCGGCTATGACTGTCTATACTGCCGATGAATATGAGCAGCTCCGGCTCGGTTCGGAGCGGGTCGATCATCTGTACCGCAAAACGCTGCATTTTGTTCAGGAGTATCTGCCTGATGAATATCTGATCGAGCAGCTGGGTATCCATCCACTGCTGGCTCATACAGCCCGGCAGTCGATTCCGTGGGATGGACTGACCCGACTGGACTGGATTATCAGCCCGGATGGCGAACCAAAATGTATAGAAAATAATACCGATACCCCGAGTGGTGTGCCGGAGGTCGCTTTTATCGAAAAGGAATTGCTTCGGCATGTATCCGGACTGCTGCCTGCTTCGGACATGATGAACACCCGGATTCAGCATATGTTTCGGGAAGCACTCTCCTATTATTCGGAGCATGGCCTCGGTCCAAAGATTCATTTCACCAGCTATGACTGGCATGAGGAAGACCGGATGAATACGATGTACCTGCTGGAACAGTGCCAGATCGCCGGAATCGAAGCTGTCTATGTACCGCTGGAACAGCTTAAGATCGTACCGGAGCAGGGATTATATGATCAGGAAGAACAGATCACTATCCTGTACCGCCTCTATCCGCTTGAATATCTGGTTGAAGACCGTGAAGAAGAAACCGGCCGGGCGGTGGGAGAAGATTTGCTGCAGCTCGTTGCCGAAGGCAGACTCGGTCTGATCAATCCAGCGCAGCATATTCTTACACAGAGCAAAGGCTTTATGGCGACATTATGGTCGCTGTATGAGCGCAATGACCAGATGCAGGATTATGCCGGTTTCACCCTGTATAATGCCGAAGAATGCAGCTGGATCAAGCAGTATTTGCTGCCGACCTATTTTACAGATGAGCCGTTTCGTCAAAATCATATTCCCTATGTGTCCAAAGGATACTTTGGACGTGAAGGCCAGGGTACCCGGCTCATCGAACAAGCTGGGCAAGCACACACGCCGCAGAAAAACGATCAGGCGATACATAGAGACGATGCAGACAGTAATCGTCCCAGCCTGCAGGATTCGGGCGATCCGCCTGCTTCCAACACGCCCTTTGGCAGCCATGCTGTAGCCTGGAATTCCGAGAACGCTGATCCTACCGAGCCGGATACAGCTGATCAAGAGCGGCTGGCCGCAGAAGCGATTACTGCCTATTACGAGCAGCAGCCTAAAATCTATCAGCAGCTGCATCCGATGGAGCCGATCCGAGCGGTGACGGATACCGGCACATATGAAGGATATCTGCTGACTGGAGCTTTTGTGATCGGTGGTACCTTTGCCGGTCTGCTGCCACGGATTGGTGGTAAAGTGACCGACAATCTGGCCTGCTACTGTGCAGCCGCAGTGACTCCAACTGAAAGACAGGATTGATATCCGGTCTGTAGATCTATGCCTGGAGAAATCAGCACAGAGTTCTGTGGCAGCACCGACTGTTCCGCGCGATCCTATGGATAGAGCATACTTTTGCAAAGCGGTAGGATTCCACGGATTGACCAATATCAATCCACGTATCAAACCTTATCGAACAGATGGAACTACCGATAATTGCACAATTATACGAGATGCATACAAGCATTTTAATTTACAGGAGGGTTAATGTTGAGACATTTTGGAACAGATTTATTACATGTCGGGATTGGACTCTTAATTCTATTCGCCGCACTGCTGGTCGGCTATTATATATTCAGTCTGATTACCCGCTATAACGATAACAAGGAGATCGCCGAAGGCAATGAAGCTGCAGGAATGTACATGGGCAGCAAACTGCTCGGTCTCTGTATTATCGTCGGACTGGTATCTATTAACTCGAACAACTGGCTGGACGTTATTATCTGGTCCGCTGTCGGTATCGTAATTCTATGTCTGGTGTATATCATATTCGATTTGATCACACCCAGCACCAAAGTGTGCGAACAGATCAAAAACGGCAATATGGCCATGGCCCAGCTGCTGCGCTCGCTGATCATCGGTATCTCCTTTGTGATCGGAACATTTCTGATGTAAAAGGAACAATGCTGACAGCAGATCAGATTCTGCGACATAACACAATATCCATCGAATAATGAATAAGATCGGCACATAACAAACAGCCTCTTTCCCTGTAGATCTACAGAGAAAGAGGCTGTTTTGTTATACGCGTTGGTTTTTGGAAACGCCTGCCGACAGCTATACGATATCTGAGGAATCACAGCAGCAATATACTTGCTGCCGGATGATCCCAGGCTGTCTGTATGTGCCGCTTGACGATCTGGCTTAGGAAGCAGCACCGTAAGAACCGGCTTTGTAGGTTTTTGGATCATACCATTTGTAGCCTGCTTGCGGAGCTGCCCATGGTTCTGCCTGCGGCTCTGTGGAAGAAGCCGGGGTCTCGATTGGTAGCAGTGGTGTCGGGCTGTCCAGTGTCAGACCGCTCACTCCGCTGAAGCTGGTGTAGCTTTCTTTGTTGGCGAGCCATCTCACGGTCTGTACGAGCAGTGTGGCATCGTCTACTTCTTTGAATCCATCATAGGTTTTCTTGGCTGCGCCTGTCTCTTCGCGCAGGTATTTCGGTGATGCATCTTCAACCGGAGAAGAGTCCCCGATAAAGGCGGCTTTGCCGGCACCCAGCTTGGAGATTGCAGCATAAGGACCTTCACTTCGTCCGCCGCCATTGTATACGCCCTGATCGACTGCGTTACCCCATTTGGAGACGCCGGATGGAACATATACGATACCTTTGGCTTTGCTTGGGTCAAGGATAGCCAGCGTGGAACCTGCATGCATCGCTACCGATTTGACTCCTGCCGTAATACCAAAAGATTGATTCGAAGCTACGATATCGGTAGCATTCACATCACCCAGTGCATTGTAGCGGAAACGAATACCAAAGTTCGTACCCAGCCAGTCGGAGCTGCTTACACCCTGCATTGCCGGGGAAGCGGCTTCTTCTGCACTCATGCCTTTGGCCGGATTGCTGTACGCTCCGCGGCGATAGCCGTTCATCGCTTCGGAACCGTCCCAGCGGTTTTTGTTGCGGTCGGCATTGTAGTGATCACCGATAAAGAAAATACTGCCGCCTGCTTTGACATATTGCAGCATCGCTGCCTGTTCGCTCGCTTTGAAAGGAACATTCGGCTCTGCAAGAACAAATACATCATAATTTTTGAGCTTGTCATACGTGATCGCCTGCTCGCCAAACGTATAAGGAATCGGACGCTCCAGGGATTCTACCGTAAATCCGACTGCTCGCAGTCCACTGGCAAAATCGGAGAATCCGCCATTGATGACCCAGTCGGCTGCTCCGGCTGTCTGTCCATGCGTATTGTCGAACAGAACTTTTTTGCCTGTGCCATCCGGCAGTGTGGTTCCTGTGCCCGGCGTACCTGGCGTTGGATCTGTTGGGTTCGTTGGATCAGTCGGATCTGTTGGTGTCGTACCGCCAACTGTCATCGCCGTCGGGCTTTTTACACCCGGATAATTATTGTATGTACCTGCGGTACCTGTCACCGTAATCGTCTGACCAATCAGCCCCGGATTGGATTGCAGTCCAAACTGGGAGCGGAAGCTGCTCGGGATCTGTACGTCCAACAGCTTGCTGTTGCTGGTCTCGCCCTTGCTGTCTGCCAGCAGCAGATTATAATCATTGGCAAATGGACTGCTGAAATCAGCTGTCTGTGCACCACTCGCATGTCCTACCACAACTCCGGTTACCGTAATCGTGCCTGCGGTCTGCGACTGAATCGCCTGCGCAACCGTCAGTGCAGTTGCTGCTTCCGCTTTGGAACCCGGCATACCTCCAAACAGGGATACCGCTGTCAGCATCATAGCAAGGAAAATCAGGTGAATCCTTCGGGATACTGCTTTTTGCATATACGTTCCTCCTCTGGCTAAATGGTCAAACGGTGGGACAATCGATTCTTAATTATCATAATTCGTTTTTATCTAGCGTATTCCTCTTTTATGTAAAAATTAAATAAAAAGGAATTTAAATTTGAAGCGGGAAGCGTGGGAGTGGAGAATAGTTACAACGCTGCAGGAATGGATCCTTCTGTCGCCCTCTGTTAAGAACGGATATCTGGAATAACTGCTTTCAGCAGTAGATATCCGTTCTTAAAGGATGGCTTTAGAAGGATTCCATTCCCTCCGCTCCGTGCCAGGATCTCCATTCGCACGTTCCAGATGAAAGATTTAAATTCCTTTTTGTTAGGGGAGGGCGGGAAGCAACGCTATAGACGAAAGATGTAAAGAGACGGGTTATAGTTTGGCAGTGGTTTGTGGGTTATTAACTGCTGTTTTTTAGTTTTTGGTTACTGGCTATTGTTTATGGACAGCTGGTTATTATTTTTTTATTTGTTTTAACATAGTCACACCGCGATACGGAGCGGAGGAAAGGAAATAAGGGTAAAGGACGACTTTTAAGCCTGGAGATTCTCATTTCCAATATCCAATTCAAGAATCTCCAGGCTTAACCGGAGGACGTGCCCTTATTCCTTTCTGCAGCGGCCGAACCCCAAACCAGAGCAATCCCTCTCCCGTCATCACCAAATTAAGTTGCGTAACGCAAAGGATTCTTATAAAATAGCCAAAGTACCAATCATCCTACCTTTGGGAGTGAGTGTTTTGTTTGACAAGTTGGAGAAAAAGTCGCTGGTCGATCAAGTGTATGCGCAGATTGAGCAGCGGATCAAGGATGGGCAGTGGGAGATTGGCACGCGGATTCCGCGGGAAGCGGAGTTAATGGAGCAGTTTGGCGTCAGCCGCAACACCCTGCGGGAAGCGGTGCGGGCGCTGGTGCATGTAGGGCTTCTTTCTACCCGGCAGGGAGATGGAACCTTCGTGACAGCGAGCAGTGAACTCAGCTCGGTTCTGCAAAAGCGTGTGCAGCGTTCGACGATGGTCGAGATTATGGAGGTGCGTCATGCACTGGATCGGGAAGCTGCAAGGCTGGCCTGTCTGCGGCGTACCGACGAAGATCTTCAGACCATGGATCAGTATGCGGATCTGTGTCATCAGCATACCGAAGCGGGCGATGTAGAGGCGTTTGTAGAAGCGGATATGAAGCTGCATCAGGCGATTGTAGCCGCCTCCTACAACGGACTGCTGATCGATCTGTATGCCAATTTATTTGAACAGATCCAGATGTCTATCCTCAGTACGACCGAGATGAGCAATGATCGCTATCATACCGGGCACCGCAATCTGATTGTGGCGATTCGTGAGCAGCAGCCTGATCAGGCGGCCTCCGTTGTAGACGATTATATCTCGCATTTCACAGGTATTCTTTTCGAAAGGAATTTATAAGCAATGCACAAAACCACTATCGACTCTATAGGTTCTTCCGTTACCAGGCGGAATCTGGCTTTTCTCGTTTTTTGTATCCTGTTTGTATCTATTAATATGCGGGGGCCGATTACCGGTCTGAGTCCACTGCTCGAATTGATGCGGCAGGACTTTACCGTATCCAATACCATGGCCGGCTTCCTGACAACGATTCCGCTGCTGGCCTTTGCACTGCTGTCTCCGTTTGTCGCCAAACTCGCCGGCAGCTATGGCATGGAGAAAATTATTTTCTTTGCCATGGTCATTCTGGTGGCCGGCGGCTGGATGCGTCCATTTGGCGGCATCAGTCTTCTGATTACCGGTACATTCCTGACCGGTCTGGCAATCGCGGTACTGAATGTGATTTTGCCGGGTCTGATCAAGCGGGAGTTCCCGCTCCGGATCGGGATTATGACGAGTGTGTACTCGATCTGTACCAACGTATTTGCCGCGATTGCGTCAGCGCTCAGCCTGCCGCTGGCCGTGAATTTGGGGCTGGGTTGGCAGGGTTCCCTGCTTACCTGGACCGTACTGGCGATGGCATCTCTGCTCTGCTGGATTCCGCAGCTGCGGCACAACAAGGTCGCCAAGCTGGCCGCCCGCTCACATACGTCCGGTCATAGTGTATGGCGCTCGCCGATCGCCTGGAAAATCACTTTTTTCATGGGTCTGCAATCGATGATCTATTATGTGTCTATCGCCTGGCTGCCGGATATTCTGCAGGAACAGGGAATGAGCCGTGTACAGTCCGGTTATATGCTGTCTCTGATGCAGTTCTCGATGCTGCCGTTTAACTTTATTATTCCGATTCTGGCTGCCCGGCTCAAAACACAGCGGGTGCTTGTATTCGGCACAGTAGTGCTGTATCTGATTGCGCTATTCGGCATTATGATGGGCAGCGGACATATGGGCTGGATTGCTTTTTGCCTGATTCTGCTCGGAATTGCCGGAGCCGCCGCATTCAGTCTATCGATGATGTTTTTCAACCTGCGTACCCGTACACCGGAGCAGGCCACCGAGGTATCCGGTATGGCTCAATCTGTCGGTTATTTGCTGGCAGCCTGCGGACCGACCCTGTTTGGTATTCTGCATGATGCGACCGGTACATGGACGATTCCGCTGACGCTGCTCGTCGCAGCAGCAGCCAGTCTGCTATACACTGGCTTTGGTGCCGGCAGCCGCGGATACATTTATCCGGAGCCTACAAATGACCAAAATATACGTACTATCGATTAATAACTACGAAATAGGGTATGATTTATAAGAAGCGATCTTAGCATACTGAGGAGGAATACAATCATGACTACTGATATCCGATCCACCAAAAAACTGAACAATGGTGTCGAAATGCCATGGTTCGGTCTCGGCGTATGGCAGGTTGAAGAAGGAGAAGACGCGACAAAGTCCGTCACTGCTGCAATCAAGGCGGGTTATATCTCTATCGATACGGCTGCCGCATACAAGAATGAAGAGAGCGTGGGCAAAGCGATCCGTGAATCCGGTGTAGCCCGTGAAGATCTGTTCATTACGTCCAAGCTGTGGAATGGTGACCAGGGCTATGAATCCGCTCTGGCGGCATTTGACTCCACGATGGAGAAGCTCGGTCTGGATGTACTCGACCTGTACCTGATCCACTGGCCGGTCAAAGGCAAATACAAAGATTCCTGGCGCGCAATGGAGAATTTGTACAAAGAAGGCCGTATTCGTGCCATCGGCGTAAGTAACTTCCAGCCGCACCATCTGGATGATCTGCTGGCAGACGCGGAAGTCGTGCCGGCTGTTAACCAGATCGAGTTTCATCCGCTGCTGACGCAAAATGAACTGCTCGACTATTGTGCACAAAAAGGGATTCAGGTCGAAGCATGGTCCCCGCTGGCACAAGGCAAGCTGTTCGACAATGAAGTAGTCACTACTATTGCTGAGAAATACGGCAAGAGCCCTGCACAAGTGCTGCTGCGCTGGGTACTCGACAAAGGCGTAGTCGTACTGACTCGTTCGGTCAAAGAAGAGCGTATCGTAGATAACGCAAACATTTTCGACTTCCAGCTGACAGCGGACGAAGTGGATCAACTGAATGCGCTCAACAAAAACGAGCGTACCGGCCCGGATCCGGACAACTTCAACTTCTAATCATTCCCGGCTCCAACTACAATACCAAAGACACATCGGTGCATATGCCGGTGTGTCTTTTTTTGGCGGTCAGATTAACCGGCTGCATATTCCATGTACATTTCTGCTCTTTTCTTGTTCACCTTTTAGCCTTTCTTGCTAATAGATATAAAAAAGCCCCCGTGTACACGGGGGCCTATCCATAATGTGCTATTTATTCCTGATTAGATCCCAAGCTATAAGTATAATTCACTCCACTACTTATATTCCCTGCTTGATTACTTATGACCCTACGATTGAACTTCGAGTACCTAATAATGCCTGCTTCAAATGGTTGTAATGGTTAAGTATGGTGTCTACTCTTCTCGACTGGTCCAATACGCGGTGGTCATGAAGGTCATAAAATTGTACCATTTCATTAAGTTCCCGGCGCTCTTGTTCGATGCATGCTTCAATCAATTTAAGCTCTTCCAAGAAACTCACCTCCTACCGCGATGTCTTGAAGAAACAGCTGCAGCTGTCTATCTATTTATTCTATCTTTGTGCAGTCTGTCATCTAATACTCTGTCTACGAATTTTACCAAACGATTCCTATTTCTACCATATCACATTTATATACACTTTAGATTATAAAGTGACAAAAAGCTAAATGATATAGCTCATCCTTTATAGAAATATAACACAACCGGAAGCCAGGCTGCATGAATGTTCCGTGAACAATGCATCTGGTTTCCGATTGTAGAAGGTTAATCTGTAATGATTGGAGTCAGTGGTCCACTGCCGAAATGCCCGGAGCGGTCTACTTTGGTCTGCAGGTATTTTTCGTTGAACTCGGAAATGTCGCCCCATAGCGGTACACGTCCGCTCACCTCTGCACCGGAGCGCTGAAGCGCATCCAGCTTGCGCGGATTGTTGGTGATCAGCGTGACCGGCAGCTGACGCAGCTGATTCAATACGGCGATGGCGTCGTCATAATTGCGCATATCATCTTCGAAGCCCAGCTCCAGATTGGCTTCGACAGTATCCAGCCCCTGCTCCTGCAGTACATAGGCCATCGCTTTGCTGAACAGACCAATACCGCGTCCCTCGTGGTTCGCCAGATAGAACAGCGCACCCGATCCATGGGCCGCGATCATTTTCATCGATTGTTTGAGCTGGTAGCCGCAGTCACAGCGCTTGCTGCCAAAAATATCGCCGGTATGACAGATACTGTGCATCCGGATCAGCGCGTCCGGTGATCCTTTGAAATCACCATAGACGAGTACGCTGGATTGCTGGGCTTCTGCCAGATTGGACGAAGACAGCATCTCGATAATAGCGGCATGGTCGTAATTACGGTCGCCGCAGTTCGCACCCGGCATACTGTCACAGCGCAGCCAGCAGTACCACTGGAAGACTACCGTCTCACCGTCCAGATTCACCGGCAGACGGATCGGGCCGACCAGATAAATCGATTTCTCGCCGCTTGGCACGATTTGAATATGATTCTGGAGCGCTGCTGCAATTTTAGGATTGATCATATGGATTACCTCCGGAATTGGGAATGCTATATTTGTAAATACGTCGATAGATGTCTATTGGATCATTCATTGGTTTCAGGCATGATAAGCCGGAAAATGCGCACGAAAACCAGCTTCTCTCGTAAACTGACTGTCCAGCTCATTCGCAGTCTCCTGCCGGCGTAGCTGTTCAAACTGGCGAAGCCGCTCCAGACTAACATCTTCCGCTTCAAGCGCTTCGATCAGCAGTGGTGCGAGTACATGGGCATCCTGCATCGCGCTGTTCACGCCGATCGCCCCGGTTGGACTGAACGTATGGGCAGCGTCGCCCATAATAACCAGTCCCGGCTGGGCCCATGTATCGCATACACAGCTCTGCACCTTGAGCAGTACAAAATCTTCCCAGGAGCGGATATACTGCTGCACCATAGTCTCCAGCTGCGGAAACGCATCAATCAATGCGCTCGCAAAAGGGTCGACCGGCGATTTGCGCAGCTGCGGATACGTGTCCTGCGGAATATTCCAGCCAATCTGGATATATCCGCCATGCTGGGTGAACAAGGCCAGCTGGGCATCCTGTGCCAGAGCCATGCGTACCGTAGGCGGCCAGCCGTCCGGTGCAGGAATACGTGCCCATAGCAGATCAAATCCGTGACGGAGAATGGTTGTCTGAATACCGGCAAGCTTGCGAACTGTCGAATATCTGCCGTCTGCTCCGATGACGATCTGGCTGTGAATCGTCCACTCTTCGCCGTGATGACGAACCCGTACACCGGTCACCGGACCTTCTGTTGATTCCCGGATCAGCTCCGTTACGGTTGTATCCATCATAAGTCGGTAATTGGGGAAGTTCAAGGACTGCCCGAGCAGAACCTGCAGCAGATTTTTCTGCGGCACATGTATACCGGTGTGGCGCTCCTCCGGTCCGGGCAGGATACTTTTGATCACCTGACCGTCCTGAAAGTACTCTACCCGCTCCATTTCCAGCAGTCCGGCCTCACGCACCTGCTCGTACAGTCCGTGTTCACGAAGAATGGCCTCACCGGTCGTATTCAGATGTTCACCGCGGAACTCTTTATCGATATGTCCATGCCGTTCCAGCAGGATAACGGATATACCCCGGGCAGCCAGCAGATAACCCAGCAGCGCTCCACCGGGACCTGCTCCGACGATACAGACCTGTGTATTCAGATCCATCGGATTCTCCTTTCTCTGACGTTTCTCAGTATCTTTATTTGTCATAGCAATTATATTTAAGGTCGTTAACTTACTTTTAATAAGTAGATTATATTTAAGTGAAAGGATGTTGTCAACTTTTACAGTGCCCGTACGATATAGACAACAAAAAAGCCTCTTTATATAGTTATCGGATCGGATACTAGTATGTTTATCCTGGACGACTATAAAAGATGCTTTTACGTGTGTATTATACTTTTAATCTATTGGTTATGCGACTTGGAAGACAGCGTATGTCGGCGTATAGATATTCTTTTCCATATTTCTGGGAAAACAATACCGAGCAGAATCAGCAGCATACCGAGATAATGCGGCATACCGACCTGCTCATGAAGAACCACTGCAGACATAAGTACCGCGGTAGGCAGCTCTGCAGCGCCCAGAATAGAAGCCATGCCCGAGCCGGTTAACGGAGCTCCCTTGGAGAACATTAGCGTAGACAAAAACGGACCGAGCACAGCTAGTGCGAGACCGTATCGCAGTGCCAGCTCTACGAACAAGCGAGCATCCGACAAAAAGGCTGGTGGCAGCACAATCATACAAATCATACATCCACCGCTCACCATCAGCGCAGTCTTCAGCACCGGATTCACCTGTACCGCTACTCTGCCGCTCAATAAAATAAAGATCGTATACGAGACAGCAGCCAGCAGTCCATACAGGAATCCGAGCCAGTGAATACCGCCAAGCCCTGTCGCAAACAGGTTGGTAGCGCTAAGTGTACCAATCAGCAGCGGGATCAGGGATAGCAATTTGCCTGCACCTGGCAGTCTGCGGTTTATAATTGCCTCTGCCAGCACCCCCATCCAGGTAAACTGGAACAGCAGCACAATCGCCAGCGAAGCAGATATATACTGCAGCGCCAGATAATAGAACATTCCGGTTAATCCTGTCGTAGAGCCGAGTCCGATCAGCAGAATGATCTGCTTATGGCTGGCTGCCGCATATTTGGGCGCAGCACTGTTCTTTTTGCCGAGTCGGCTGACAAGCAGAAAGCCCCACAGCAGCAAGGCTCCGAGCAGCATCTGAATGCCTACCACGTCGTTGACGATAAATCCGTCATGATACGCCAATTTTACAAAGGTAGACAGCACGCCGTAGCTGCAGGCACCCAGTAAAATATAAATTATACCTTTCAACACTTCACCCCATCTTAACTCTCAAGAAGAACGGTATCTTCTGTGACTCACTCTTTATTGCATTTGTTCCAGAATCCCTTTGATCAGTTTGACGAAATCGGTTCTGACCCGTCCGGCCACCTCAATCACTTCTTCGTGATTCAGCGGCTGATCCAGAATACCGCAGGCCATATTGGTCAGGCAGGAAATCCCTAGCACGCCTATGCTGGCGTGGGTAGCTACAATCGCTTCCGGTACGGTCGACATGCCTACCGCATCCGCTCCCATCGTACGAATCATGCGAATCTCTGCCGGTGTCTCATAAGCCGGACCGCTCCACCACGCGTATACCCCTTGCTGCAGGGAAAGGTTCATCTCCTGCGCGACATCGGTCGCTATCCGGCGTAGCTCGGGATGATACACTTTGGAGAGATCGGGGAAACGGGTACCCAGTTCGGGATTATTCGGACCGATCAGCGGATTATTGGCTACCAGATTGATATGATCGGTAATCAGCATCAGTTCGCCCGGCTGAAAATCGGTATTTATTGCACCGCAGGCATTGGTAATAATCACATTCTCTACACCAAGAGCTTTCATCACCCGTACAGGGAAAGTAACTTCATCCAGCGTGAATCCTTCGTAATAGTGGAAACGACCTTTCATCGCAACGACTGTTTTGCCCATTAACTGTCCAATAACGAGTTCATTGGCATGTCCTACCGCTTCGGATTTGGCAAAATGGGGAATCTCGCTATAAGGAATACAATGAGGATTCTCAATATCATCTGCTAAAGCGCCTAATCCCGATCCCAGAATCAGACCAATCGTTGGACGGTGTGCCGTTTGGTTCATAATAAAATCGGTTGCCTGCTGAATATCCTGTAGATTATGCATTATCATTTCCTCCATTATCTGAATCATCTTATCACGTCTGGATGACTGCTCTGTTCGGTATACTCGACGTGATTTAGTCTAAAGGATAAGTACAGGTAAGTAAACACACTTTAACTATTTTATATAAAAAGTATGTATAATAAGAGATTATTTATAAGCTAAATGAATATAATCATTTCTTTTGTGGGTTTTATAGATATACTTTATATATAATTGCAATAAACCTATTTTCGCAAAATATCAGAAGCCATACTCAAACAGCTTCTTTTTCCATATCGAATCCTATAAAATAAAAACATCCTGTTTTCGGCAAATCCATTATGTGGAGGACTATTATGTTAAAGCAATTTATCGGTTCCACTTCTCCCAAGCTCAAAAATCTCAAACTACTCTACAGCCTGGTACGCAAACTGGGACCTGTCAGTATACATACGTTAGCCGAAATGACCGGATACAAAAGCGTGACCTGTGCGCGTCTGTTGGAGGAACTGGTACAGGAAGGATTGATTTACGATAGCGGAATCGGTGAATCCAGCGGTGGACGGCGTCCGCTCATGTACGTTATCCAGCCTACTGCCTGCTATCTGATCGGTGTAGAGATTACCAGCCTGTATACCACGGCACTACTGCTGGATCTCAAACTGAACATTCTGGATACTGCCAAGCTGCAGATGGATGAGCGCTGCACCGGTGAATATACACTGAACTTCATCGCCGACTGTGTCCGGGAATGGATGAATCAACACCATATTCGTGCCGAGCAGCTGCTGGGTATCGGTGTAGGCGTACTGGACCCGATCGATCGGGAGCGGGGTATCCTTCGCAAAGCCCATCTGTTCCCGGCTGGAGGATGGGAGGAGCTGCCTATCGTGGCGCAGCTGGAAGCACTAACCAATATTCGTGTCCTGCTGGATAACGGTACCCCATTGGCTGCATTGGCAGAATACCGGATTCATTATTGGAAGGAGTCGGGCAATCTCGTGTTTGTCTCCAGCGATATCGGTATTCGCTGCGGCACGATTGTGCAGGGCCGGATGGTTGGTAGCAGAACCGAGATGGACGATGCTTTTGGACATATGATTGTAGATATCCATGGTCATCGCTGCAGCTGCGGATCGTATGGTTGTCTGCAGGCATACAGCAGCCTGCCGGCGATCCGCGATGAAGTCGTACGCCGGATCAAGCGCGGCCATGTATCTATGCTGCAAAATGAGAATGACGATATCGAGCAGATCGGATTTCACCATGTGCTGGGTGCACTGGAGCAGGAAGATCCGCTTTGTCTTGAGGTCGTTCGGGACGCGGCTTATTATTTTGGCATCGGTCTGAGCAATCTTGTTTTTCTGCTGCGTCCGGATGTGGTTGTATTTGGCGGCACACTGGTTCCCAAGCCGCTTTTTTATGAAGTAGCTTCCGCTACGGCGCAGAGCCGGCTGAACCATTATCCGAACAGCACGGTGCAGATTCACCAGTCCAGCGAAGCCTACGATATCGTGGCACAGGGAGCTGGCTGCATGGTGCTGGACTATTTTACCGAACAGGAATAAACAAGTGGCTATGTGTATTGATGAATAGACTGGATATCCAGTCTCGACCCTGTTTGCCGGTTGATTTATGCTATGTCTATGTCCAAGCCGTCTATCATGGTAGACGACTGATAGCCTCATAGCCACTGCTGAAGCCACTTTATCTTAATTTATCTTCAGCAGTATTGTAGCAGCTGCTTATGCCTCATTATTTCGGCCATAATCAAAGCAAAAAGCGACTGGAGTTATACTCCGGTCGCTTTTTGCTTTGACAAACATTTCAATAAAGAGTCCCTATCGCATCAGAATGAAACGGCTTTAGTTCATCCTCGCGGCCATCGCGAATCTTGACTGCCCATGCCGGATCGGCAAGCAGTGCACGACCTACAGCGACCAGGTCAAATTCGCTTGTCGCCATTCGTTCTGTCAGATCATTCAGACTCGACGGTTCCGAGCCTTCTCCTGCCATAAAGCCGGCAAAGTCCTGCTGCAGTCCTACTGAGCCTACAGAGATTGTCGGTTGGCCGGTAATCTGCTTGGCCCAACCTGCCAGGCTCAGGGAGGATCCTTCGAACTCCGGCTCCCAGAAGCGGCGAGTCGATGCATGGAAAATATCTACGCCTGCTGCTGCCAGCGGCTTCAGCACTTCTGCCAGCTCTTCCGGATTTTGCGCCAGCCGGGCGGTATACACCGGGAATTTCCACTGGGAGAAGCGGAAAATAATCGGGAAATCCGGCCCAACTGCCTGGCGGCAAGCTGCTATAACCTCGGCAGCAAATCGGGTGCGCTTGGCAATACTGCCTCCATATTCATCGGTGCGGCGGTTCGTACCTTCCCACAGAAACTGATCTATCAGATAACCATGGGCTCCGTGCAGCTCGATCCCGTCAAATCCCAGCCGCTGCGCCTCGGCAGCCGCTTCTGCATAAGCCGCTATAACTTCCCGGATTTCTTCTACGGTCATCGGCTCACCCTGCCGCTCTCCATTTACATCGAGACCGGACGGACTGATCGATGGTTCGGCTCCATCCGGCTGTGGAACAGCGGCTCTGGCTATTCCGGTATGCATCAGCTGCGGGATAATCTTTCCGCCTACACGGTGCACTTCATCCACGACATGCTTCCAGCCTGCCCGGGCTTCCTCACTGTTAAAGTCCGGATAGATCGTTGGGTCCTGATTGGCAGAAGGATGCGGGATCGATATATTTTCGGTAATAACCAGCCCTACCTGCTGTTCGGCACGACGGCGATAATAATCGGCTACATCGGGTCCGGGTACACCATTCGGGGAGAACCCGCGCGCCATCGGCGCCATTACGATCCGACTGGATAATTCAAGCGGTCCATAACGAAAAGGTTCAAACAGCTTTGCGACAGCAGAAGCGGGAACCGCCTGCAGATTATTTTCAGTAAATGTCATTTTTATTCTACCTCCAGCATCATTTTCGTTTATACTATAATCATTACTTTTGAGAAATTAGTATTAAAAAGTAAGTATTGGGACAGCAGCATTTCCTCAGCAGGTGCATGCAACCTGATCGGTTATGTGCTTATTGTATAAGCGGCAGAAGCCCGGTACAACCAACAAAATCCTTGATCTGTCGTTTAAGTGAACATTACTCTGTATCTGTCGTTTAGGCAGAAAACTATTGGATATGGACAAAGGAGGACACCAACTTGACTCTTTCGACTCGCCCCAACGCTCAGGACCCTAGGGTCATCCGGACACGCCAGCTGATTCAGCAGTCTTTTATGGAACTACTGCGTACCCGGAATTTTCAGCAGGTTACTGTCAGCGATGTGACCCGTCATGCCATGATTAACCGGGTGACTTTTTATACTCATTACACGGACAAATATGAACTGCTGGATGACATGATCAACAGCCAGCTGATCCAGCTCATTTACAAAGGCATTGATACCCATAACGGATTACAGCCGGAATCTCTTCCTCTGCTGATCTGTGCCCTGTGCGATTACCATGAATATTCAGCCAATGAATGTCACCGCAATAATCTCGAAGTGCGGCAGATGATAGAAAAGCAGGTAAAGATCCAGCTGGAGGAATACATACTGGATCAGCTGACCAAGCAGCAGCCCGAGCAGGAGCCTGCCCAGCTGAAAGTTACCGCTACTATGATCAGCTGGTCGCTATACGGTGCCACACTGCGATGGAGCCAGGAGCGCAGCAGTGAGCGGGAGACTTCGCAGCAGCTGGCAGCGCGCATGGTGCCGCTGCTGACTGCGCTATTCTGAACTATTTTATTTATATCAAACAAGCAAAAAAAGAAGCTGGAGATCAATATTCTCCAGCTTCTTCGCGTATCGGTTCATGGATAGGTTCATTTATAGGTTCATTGGTGTCTTTGTTTGCCGAAGGCATCAGATTGATCTGCACCCCCGGCATATTCAGTCCGCTGCGTAGTCCCTCCATATCGAGACCATCCATGGCAAAAGCCTGCCGAACGAGTCCCGGTTGGATAAACTCATCGTATTTGCCGAGATACGGAGCTTCCTCATCGGCCAACAGCTGCTCGGGATAATCGATCCGTTTGCACTCGGCGATAATCTCGGCCAGCATCTCTGCGGCATCCGCCTTGCCGGAGACGACCAGATAATACGGCTCCATCGGTGTCACGGCGCGCAGGGCGAGACGCTCGGACAGATTATGCTTGAGTAGCCGCTCCAGTGTTCGGAACGCCTTGCTGCCTACCCATGGCAGGATAAAGCAGGAATCGCCACCTGCAGGAATCACAATCTGTTCCAGCAAACCTGTTTCTCTGGCGAGGCGACGTGCACGCTCCAATCGGGAAGCGGCATTGGGCGCCAGATAAGAGTAAATATCCGACGAAGCGAGAATATCGCGGATCTTTTGCATAATCCGGGTATCCACATCACCGCCTGCTCCTAGCCAGAGGGTATCGACTTTGCCTTTGGACGATTTGACGTAGACCGCTTTGTGACGGGTATCGACCTCTTCCACTTTCCACAGTTTGCCGGCGAGCGAGAAGCAGTAGCCTGGTGGCGGCACCGTGGTGATCGAACCGATTTCTTCCGATCCATTATAGACCGAATGTTCCTCGTCATCCTTGAATACCGCATAGAAGCGGAAATTATTCACGATCTTCTCTCCGGCCAGCCCGATGATCAGTGTGCCTTCCTCGGTACGCTGGATATGATCCAGCTGCAGCAGATACTGCAGGAACAGCTGATACTGCTCCACGGTAAAATGACGAAACGGCGGCAACGTCAGAATCGCGCGCGCCAGCTCGGATGGCTCGGCTTCGCCCATACTTTTGAGTGTGCTCATCGTCTGATGATACAAAATACCGATCGGCAGCTTGCGTGCGCTGAATGGCTCGACCCAGCGCTCTTTGACATATAGTTCGATAACTGCAATCGCGCGCAGCATAATCCATGGCATCCGTGCCGGCAGCTGCGCTTGTTCGTCTTCTTCCTCCGGACACACGAAAATCATCTCGGAGACCGAGCCTTCCCGTCTGCCGGAGCGGCCCAGACGCTGAACAAAGCTGGAGCATGAATACGGCGCGCCCAGCTGGATGACTCGCTCCAGTTCACCCAGATCGATTCCCAGCTCCAGTGTCAATGTAGCGGCTGCAACTGCCGGGCCATACCCTTCCCGCAGCGCAGCTTCGGCTTCCTCGCGCAGCATCGCCGAGATACTGCCATGATGCACATGGAAAATATCCGGCTCCTGCCGTTTGGCGGCGACCCGTCTCATTTCCAGGGTCAGATACTCCGCATCCGAGCGGCTGTTGGTGAAGATAAGTGCCTTTTTGTGATGGGTCTGGTCATATATGAAATTATGATACGCCTGCTGGGCATACTCCAGCTGCTGGGCCTGCTCTTCATTGCGCGCATCGGGAAAGGAAAAATGCTCGATACTGATGCGCAGCTTGCGCGATCCCTGCGGCGAGACGACTTCGACCGGTTGACCGGTATCCGAAGACAGCCAGTTACAGGCACTCTCGTAATCACTCAGTGTCGCAGACAATCCGATCCGCTGCGGACGACAGCCTGCCATCCGCTGAATCCGGGACAGCTGCGACAACACCTGAATCCCCCGGTCCGCTCCCATAAAGGCATGGACTTCGTCCACCACGATATAGCGCAGATCGCCGAACAGTGCCGGGATAGCATTGGGCTTGTTCATGAGCAGACCTTCCAGCGATTCGGGCGTAATCTGTAAAATGCCGGACGGATTCTGCACCAGCTTGGTTTTGTGCGATTGCGGCACATCGCCATGCCAGTGCCAGACCGGAATCTCCGAATCGCGCAGCACACCTTTGAGCCGTTCATACTGGTCATTGATCAGTGCCTTGAGCGGCCCGATATACAGAATGCCGACCGAGCGGGACGGCTGCTCATACAGCGCAGTCAGCGCCGGGAAAAAGGCCGCTTCTGTCTTGCCGGAAGCCGTACCCGAAGCAATCAGCAGATGATGCGGTGTATCCAGCAGCACCCGGCAGGCTTCCACCTGGGCTTCGCGCAGCTCTTTCCAGCCGCTGCGATAGATGTATTCCTGAATAAACGGAGCCAGCCGGTAAAACGGATGCCCGCTCACAGATCAAACTCCGCCAGAAAATCATCGACTTCATCCGGTGCACTGGTGGCAGCCGGTCCACGCTGGGCGGCTGCGCTACGGTTGCCGCCAGACGCAGCGGAAGATCCGGGATGAATAATCATATCGGGATCATTCCGGTCTACATGACCGGCATATACCGGAGCAGGCGCTGCTGCCAGTTCGCCGAGCAATCCGTCAAAGGTCAGCTCTTCGTTAAAGTGCAGCGTATTGAGCAGATCCACAAAATCCCGGACCACTTCCCGCGGGGTCAGCAGCTCGTCTGCTCCCAGGCGCGATACCGCGGTCTGCATAAAGGCGACCAGCTGGTGCTGCTCCAGTACGCTTTCATACTTGTAATGCTGACAATGGATATCCTGCAGCTTGTGCAGCATCAGCAGAATCTCTTCATGGGACAGCATCTCCAGCCGAATGACCGGACCGGCAAAGTTCTTGGTACCACTGCTGCCAAACCGGCTCTCCGCCAATCTTGAGCGCAGCGCCTCATAGCTGTACAGTCCGCGGCGCGGATCTTCGACGAACTGCGGCGTACCACCGACAAATACGCCCAGATGACCGGCTTTGCCCTGCATCGTATCGTTGAAGATCGTCAGCAGTTTCTCATAGTTGCTCTGACGGGAGACACTGTTGGAGATTTTATATAAATTCACGCCTTCATCGACGAACAGCAGCAGACCCTTGTATCCGATCCGGGCAGCAAATTCTGCCCACAGCTTCATATAGTCATACCAGCCATCATCATCGATAATGACACTTACATTCAATTCACGACGTGCTTCGGTGCGGGTCTGATATTCGCCACGCAGCCAGCGCAATGCGGACTGCTTGAGGGTATCTTCATTCAGGCGAATGCCCTGCCAGTAGGCAGACAGTACTTTGGCAAAATCAAAACCATGCACCCAGCCTTCCATCTCTGCGGTTACCGCATGAATCCGGCGCTGCACTTCGATACCGATCGAAGGATCGTCCGGAGAGACATTATTTTCTTCCATAACCTGCTGCTGCAGATTGGAAATCCACTTTTGCAGCATGGATTCCAGTGCTCCGCCGTCCGGACGGGTGCGGGTTGACAGGTTGATCATCAGCTCCCGGTAAGTAGCGAGCCCTTGTCCCTTGGCACCGGTCAAGCGACGCTCCGGAGACAAATCGCCATCCGCTACGACGAATCCGCGATCCATTGCATAATTGCGGATCATTTGCAGCAGAAAGCTTTTACCGCTGCCATAACGTCCGGTGATCAGCTTGAAAGCAGCTCCGCCATCCGCTACATTTTCCAGTTCACGCAAAATGGATTCCACTTCATATTTACGACCGACTGCGATATGCTCCAGACCGATCCGCGGGACGACACCGGCAGCAAAGGAGTTCACCAGCGCCGTTGTGACACGTTTGGGTATTTTCACTTCATTCATTTCCAGTTCACCTCATGATGATTGCATCCAGCAATGATCTGTATTCTTCCATCACGGTTCCATCTTCCAGCAGAAGATCACCGATTGTATCCATCGCCAGGTCGTTAATCTCATCGGCCAGCAGCGCGGCCATTGTACCATGCGTACCGGCAATTTTTTGCAGTTCATGATCTGCAGCGCCATTCAGGATAGCAGCCAGGAAGCTGATATGCTGTGGCTGCAGCGCACCGGCCCAGTCGATCCATTCTTCCTCCAGATCCTCCGGCAGATGAATACGGCCGGTAGGAGAGGAGGCTGCGGATGTATGCACCGGAATGGCAGGTTGTTCCGTCTCCCATAATACAGCATCGGCAGCTTCAGTATACAAGCCGCCTGCTTCGGTATCAGCAAACATTGGTTGGGCGTCCGCTAATGTCACAGACGTATCATGCAGATCCGGCCAATCGTGCCGGTCGGACTCGATATTTCCATTTTCATTTTCATTTTCGTCTTCATGTTCATCTTTATCTTCATCTTTATCTTCATGTTCATCTTTATTACGTATGTCCTGATGATTGGTATTATGAACAGCCCATTCGCTATTGAAAATATCCTGCACGGCAGTGGCTTCGGTCTGTTCTTTGGTCGCCTGGTCCTCAGCAAACACTGTTGTATCTTCCTCTGCCGCCGATATCTGGTTCCAGCTCTCCAGCATGGCTTCTTCGGCCTGCTCGCGGCGAATCGCCGCTTTTTCTTCCTCTTGCAGAGTGAGCATATCGCGTACCACGTCCGAATCCGCCTGCAATTTCTGCAGGACACTGGCATCAATCTGTACCTGACGCGGTGCCGGTACTTCTTCCGGTACGGTAAAGGCGCGCTTGAGATAGCGTTCGATCAGACGGGCAATCTCCGGCTCAACCGGCGGAGTGATCCGCAGACGGCCGCTGAATCCCAGATGACGACGCAGTTCATTTTCCGTCAGCTTGACGATACCGGTAAGAAATTCACGCAACGGACCATGCTCGGACAGCGGCAGACGACGGATCGTACAGGTACGACCATAACGGGTCGCGTCATACACCGCACTGCGGAACAGATAGCGATCGGTCTCGCGATACACCGGCGGACGGAATAGCTGGATCAAGCGGACTCCCTGCTGCTTGTCCAGAAAAGCATCGACTGCAGCGAGTATTTTGGGAATATATTCCCGCATCTGCTCGCCGCCCATCTCTGCGTAGAAGCGGCTGCGCTCGATATCATAATTGATCAGCTGGGGCAGCAGGTCAAATGGAATCACCGCCGGAGAGGCATTCCAGATACGTTCCCACTCCAGATCAGCCAGTTCTACCGGCAGATGGCGCGGCACTTCCCGCAGCAGCTCAATCAGCGGCTCCTGCAATTCATGCACCTGGGCAAAGTCCACGATCCACTGCGGCAAGTAACGATCCAGCTTGTTGAACCGGTGTCTGTACTGCTGCCACAGGCTCATCAGTAAATGGTGTCCCTGGATCGGCTCCTGCCATCCTGCACCGTTGATCACTTCATAGCAGAGCAGGAAAATGTAGGATAGATCTGTCGCCGGGTAAGATCCTTGGCGGACTTGCTGACGCCAGTAGAAATACCACTTTTTCTGCCGCCAGGTCATACTCTCATAAGTCGGCCAATAGCTCATAAACGGTACGAATTCCGCTTCTTCCTCGACTTGTTCCATCATCTCATATGCCCGCCGGGCAAAAATATGCTCGGCACTCTGAATCGAGGACATGGAACGAGTCTGCTCCTGTTCGGTCTGCATCCTCATTCGTTGGTCGCTCACACCTGCAGATGGCATGGTAAAAGCAGAGACATCAAGCGGTTCGATCGAAATATCCATATCCAGTTCATAACCATCCGTCAGCACTTCCCCGTCATCTACTGCAGCAGCAGGGAAAACATTTTCCGGCTCTGTGCGTAACAGGGGACGATCCACAGAGTTGGGATCATATTCCGGAATAGTAACCGAGCCGGATAAATCTGCAAGCTGAATATTATGCATAGACGGAGCTTTTACCGGTTCCAGTGAGATTTCAATACCGGCATATTGATCATCCGCTCTGTCTGACATCTCATCGGTCAGAGGCGGGATCAGTGTTGCTCTCGGTTCTGGTTCTGTCTTTTCCATTTGCTGTTCGAGACGTTCGGTGCTGCTGGATAAGTGACTACTCGCAGACTGACCGGGAATACCAATCTCTATGCCCTGCAGGGACAGTTCTTCCAGCAGTCCGGCTGTTCGCTCCGAGCGGCTGGAAGACTCGTTCCAGGGACTGCGGGGTATCTGGCGGGATGCAGTAGCTGGCCGTTCCTCCCGCGCCGGGATACTCCATCCCTGTCCTTCACTGCCCAACTCGAACTCGGCGAATCCTCCGGTTCGCAGCTCTGCTCCTCCCGATGCAGCTGCAGACGGTTTACGCATGGTCATGGCAAAAGCAGGCGGAAGACCGGTAAGCGGATGATCCGGGTCGGCTATCGCATATTCGCGTACAACCGAATGGAATAATTTGAGCAGACTGGTCTGAGCGGTTCGCATATGCGGGTCATCGAGCCGCTGCTCTTCCGAATAGATGGACAGACGAAGACGGGCATTGATTTTATTCATTGCTTTGTACATTTTGCTGGATACGTCGCCGGTCATTTCGTCCGGCTCCAGATAGATCACGATATCCACTCCGCCCGGCAGTACTGCGCCGCGCTGTGTCAGCATGCTGACTGGCACAGCGATCAGTCCCCCCTGCTCGGCACTGCTTTTGCCAGCAGGGCGTGTATCGGCTTCCTGCCAGAATCCGCCAAGCGTCACCGCCCACATTTTGTGCAGTGTATTCAATAGTGTCTTTTTGCCGACCAGACCGATACGGCATCCGGAAGCGCGGCGAAGCAGCTCATACAGCCACTCGCCCAGCTCTTCGGCGTGTCTGGTGACTCCGCCCAGCATACCGCCGGATATTCCCCAGCGGCACAAAAAGTCAAAATGACCATGGATTCCGTCTGTAGTATCCGGCAGCTGCAGATCCGGAATCATCATTTCTTCCCATGGACCGCGCAGTCGCTCGGAGCCGCGCTGAATAATCTCCTGCGGAGTCAGCTTGCTGTTGCGATCCAGAGAAGTTCCGTCCGCCATTCTGCCCATAGGCCCCAGACCCAGCTCACGTAAGCGTTCGGTCTCGAGCTGTCCGTGTCCGTCGAGCTGCACGTAGGCACCCGCCGATCCCAGGCGGCGTGATAGTTCAATCGCCGGATAGCGTATGCCTCCGATCTCGATCATCGGGATCGCTGTCACCTGTCCGATACCGCTGCGTTCTTCCCGTCGTCCTTCCAGCACCCAGCGGACTTCCTGATGAATATCCCCGGCAAACGATTCCTCTTCATATGGAATATACTCATCTATTCCGGTGCTGCCGGTTCCTGTCTGAAGCTCCGTAGTGTCAGACTGCTGGGAATACCGCGCAGCATCCAGTCCATTCGCAGAGTACGTCACATGCTCTTCATAAACAGCAGCATATTCATTTATGGAATCATCCAGCGCATAGTCGGATTCATAAAGGGATGCCGCCGAATCCGACCCGCCGCCCGCCAGCACGGCAGCGGCATGCTTGTCCCAATAGGTCTGTACCGGAATACCTTCTTCCAGCTCCAGCGTACCGGGCAGCAGTCGCAGCAGACGGCTGTACAGCTTGCCCGCTTCCTCGGGCATGAGCAGACATTCGCTGTGTCCCGCGGCACTAATCTGCCAGCGGTCACTGCCGCTTAGGGAACGGCCCATCACAATCTGCTGCACTTCCATGGCTTTCTCCAGCTCCATCGCTTGAGTTCCGTAGGAAATATGCAGGAAAAAGCCCCGATCTTCCTCGAAGCTCAACAGGGCCGTATACGATTTATCCGTGCGGGATACTGGAGAAGATAACATCATAGTGCAACCTTGCCTTTCTTCCGTAATTAGTCAACATAATATCCCATATTATACATGATGCCTTCCCCGGATTGGTATAGGAAACGAACATATTTTCGTGAATCGGGCGGGCGGCAGCATTGTCATCGTTATCATGAAAGACTCACAATAGCCGCTGCTTATACAATTTCATGCTGCTGCGCGGCCTAATATTTTTTTAGGAATAACGGGCCGGAATACGAAAAAATTGATTAATACACCCAATTAACTCCAGTTCGTCGGCCAGACTTCCCACAAATCCGATATAACCGTCCGGTCGCACTATCACATATCCGCCGCGCTCCATCCCGTATAGACGATGCAGCAACAAGTCAGAATCTATTTCATACTGGGCAGGCAACGGTTGTGGCAGCATGAGTGGCTCGTCCGGCAGCATAATCACCAGATCGATCACTTCTTTCCATGAATCCGACACCCTCATCCAGAGTGGACGCTTATCCTCTTCCTCCAGATTTTCTTCATATGGGCGCGGGATAGAGGATATAGGCATCTTGGGAGGAACCGTATCAGGGAAGACCAGCAGGGTATGCTTGCCCGAAAGGATGCTTGTAGCGGGTCTGCCGTTATCCGGCGCCCGTTCTCCAGCCAGAGGCATGCCTCTACGCCAGCCTTTTCCCTGCCGGACAATCTGGCTGTGCGGATAGCGAATACCGGTCTCCGACAGGCGCTCCGCCATACGCAGCTGTACAAAGCGGCGCGAAGAAAGTAGCGGTGCCGCTGTATTACGCATAAAGGTCAGCGGACGAACCCGGCTGATTACCAGGCGCGTAAACAAGCCTGTCCAGCGCAGCAGCTCGCGGGCAACAGGCTCGCGCTCTTCCTCGTAGCTATCCAGTATAGCCGGCGATGCCTGACCCTGACTGACCAGTGCCAGCTTCCAGGCCAGATTGACCGCATCCTGAATGCCGGTATTCATCCCCTGTCCACCTACCGGTGAGTGAATATGCGCTGCATCACCTGCCAGGAATACCGCTCCTTGACGATAACGCTTCACCTTGCGTTCATTGACCCGGAAATGCGCTATCCAGATCGAATCGTGCAATATCACCCGATCCTGCTCGGGCATACAGATATCCAGAATCCGCTGAATATCCGGTAGTGTAATATCTCCTGAACCCAGCCCTGTTCCCTCTGCTGTATACGATCCTCCAGCATCTGCACCCTCCGAGGAGGAAGGTTCCTGGTTTGACAGAACCGACTGCCGGGATGTAGACGAATGATCCTGCGGCGGCTGATCTGTCAAAGGCACATCCGGCGGTGCAGCGATAATAACGCGATATCGCTCACCCGGCATCGGGAAAAAGGCTGCTATATGCCCCGCGTGCAAATAGATACGTACCCCTTCTGGTTTCACTGGCCATTGTACCTCCACATCTGCCAGAGCAAACTGCTGATCGATTGCACTACCGTCAAAGGAAATCCCCAGCAGGTGCCGGACCGTACTATGGGCGCCATCGCAGCCCACTACCCAGCGCGCCGGAATAACCTCGGAGCCGCTAGGCGTGGCTACTGTAGCTCTGACAAAAGGATCTGCCGATCCGGTCATGTCCGTTTCTACGTCCAGCTGTTCCAGCGCCAATAGTTCGGTGGATCGCTCAACCTGCCCACCCAGCTTGTACAGATGCTCGTATAATATCTGTTCGGTATCACTTTGGGGCAGCGTCAGAATATAAGGATACCGGCTGCGGATAATCGGTGTCAGCTTCACATCCGCCAGCAGATGGCTGCCGCTGCGTACCTGCACTTCTTTTACCGGATGTCCATGCTTCACCAGCTGCTCTGTGATCCCCGAATGATCCAGCAGCTCCAGTGTACGCGCCATAATGCCCAGCGCTTTGCTCTGGCGCGAAGGCTGTGCCGCCTTGTCGATAATCCGGCAGGTCACCCCTCTGCGCATCAGTTCGATAGCCAGCGTCAATCCGGTAGGGCCTGCACCAACGATCAGCACATCGCATGATGGCGGATGCGGCTGTTTCTGCTGGATAGGTCTGTCATTGCTTGTCATATTCTTCCCTCCTCGGACAGATTGGAATATCTTGATCGCCATGCCTGGTTGGGTGGATCGGTTGTGCCTGCTCCATGATATTGATTTTGCCGGTATAAAAAAGACCGCTATTTATAATATATAAACAGCGGCCAAATCAGTGTCGTCCTGTCTTCGTGAAACAGTAGAATATATTTGTATTTATGAATGTGCTTACTTTTTATAGGTTTACTTCATTAAGGTGTCTCGGTAGTCGATTCGGAGTCATCTGCCGCTTTGGCCAGTGAAGTCACCGGATACTGCTTGTTGTCTACTTTGACCTGATTAATATTGGTCACTTCAATCGTTGGAGGCAGGCTGACAATCACTGTATACGGATGTGTGCTCTCCAGCTGCTCTGCGGTCAGCGTATTGAGTGCACTCGAAGCATCTGCACCTGTACTATTGGTTGTAGAACCGTCTGCAGTCGTATCGCTGCCAGTCGAGCTGACAGCACCGGATTCGCCAGCAGAACCGGAAGTCGACGATCCGTTATCGGGAGCAGTTGTTGTATCGCCTGTTGCTTCGGTAGACGTACCTACGTCAGAGGCAGTTCCTTTACTGTCTGCAGAAGCAGACGTACCCGAATCAGTCCCTGCCTCGCCGGTTACACCAGTCGTTCCAGTGCCACCTGTTGTTGACTCTGGGGATGCGGTTGTATCACCAGCTGTACCGGTATGGCTGCCTGACGTAGACGAGCCGTTCGTATCGGTAGCATCTGTCCCTGCGGCAGCATTGCAGTCAGATTGCGGCTTGAGACCTGTATAATCTACCGTCTGTCCGGTACCCATAATGAATGTCGCCTGTTTGGGCTGGAATGCCTGGCAAGCTGTCATACTGGTAAAATGGAACACCATTCGCACATCGTCTGTACTGCTTGTCGATCCGGTACTACTGCTTCCTTTACCGGCAGAAGTATCGGTACTACTCGTGCGCACGATTTGGGAAGCATCAGCAGTACTGCCTTGTGTCCGGGAAGCTCCGGTAGAGCTGCTGCCTGAATCTTCAGCTGCTTCGTCGTCAGGCAGACCTGTCAGCGTTACAATTACTGGCGGCAAATCGACTGCCGGTGGTTGTTCGGTAGTCGCATTTTCCTGCGGTTCTGCCGGTGTCGCAATCCGGATCGGATCACCGCTGAATACGTTGACCAGATACACACCCAGGAAGATCACCGCTGCCAGGCCAATTACCGACAGCAAGGTCAGAAAAGGCAGTCGCTTGCGGTTGCGTTTCATCCATTTGGCAAACGGAGTAGCCAGCTCGTCGCGGGCGCGGCTGTAGACCGCCCGCAGTGCAGGACCTTCATTGCCAAAATCGCCTTTGGACAGCGTCCCTTTGCGGAATGCTTCCGGATCATATTTGCGGAAATAGGCGAGAATCGCCGCTTCATAAGCAGGTACAAAGCGAGGCGCGGCTATACCGCGCTGTCCTGTACGCTCGTTACGCGTGTCGCGATCGCCTGTTTTACGCGGCGTCGGCTCGGCGAATCCGCGTTCACTCGCTCCAGTACTTTGCATGAATTCCGGACGGCCTTCCGACCAGCGGAAAAAGTCATACATTGTCTGCGTATCCGGTGCCTGCTTGCGTACCGCTTCTACCATGGATGAGTAGTCCAGATCATTCGGCTGCGTACTATAGCTAAAAGCTCCCAGCAGACGGCCAAACTGCTTGCTGCGAATATCTTCGCGCAGCCAGGAGCGTCCCAACTGCTGAATTTGATCTTTTTCAGCTACTGGAAGATTATCCAACCAGCTAATCGCACGTTCCAGATTTTCTTTTTCCGTAAACCAGATATACAGCACCTGCAGCGCCAGTTTTTTGGAAGCCATACGGCGATCGGCCAGCTCGGGATAATCGTCGCTCGGAAGTGGACTTGAGAGGAAATCGGCCTGCAGCAGATGTTCACGGGTAAGAGAAGACCACTCCAGCTCACTCATCAGATAACGCTCTGCCAGAGCACGCATTTCCTCACCCAGACCGGAACGTAACCAGACTTCAGAGTCGATCTCACCAGCTTCGCCTGTACTTTTCTCTACTTCATCCAGCATATGAAAAGCATTGCCGGTTGCCGTCATCACATCCGGACTACGTCGCAGTGCCTCCATAAAGGATTGATTTGCACGATTACAGTAATCTTCCATTTCCAGCAGCTGCGGATATTTGCTGCCCCACTCGGCGGCCAGATGGATCACTTCCTCCACGGACTGCGCCTGCTGGAATTTACGTTCGATTAACGGCGTCAGCAGCAGCGTCGCCAGATTCGGCTGGCTACCAACAATCGCGAGGAACGATTCATACAGACTTGGCTGATTTTCCATCATTGCATAAAAAGCCTGACTTTTGGCTTCCTGTCCGCTACTGAGAGCGTTGCGAATCGCCCAGATAAAATACTCCACAATTTTGCGTCCGGTATGGTCTGGGTCTATGCCGTAATATTCTGCGAATACCTCGGCAATCGATACCTCGGGAACCAGTCCACTGCGCACCGCATCGAATTCGCGGTCAAATCGGGACAGGAAAAGATCATTCAGACGGATCGCCGATTCCACCCCCCTGCCGGACGCAGATGCTTGAGCAGAGACTGCAGGATCATGCCCTGCTGCTCCCGGTACAGCTGCTCGTCCCCCTGTTCGACCCGGAATAGCAGTGTCCATTCGTCATACTGTCCCGGATCAGGCAGTGATTCACCGGCAGCATCTATACCTGCCTGTCCCTGATCGGCAAATTCCAGCAGCTCACGCAGTCGCTCCGGCTGGTTCAGATGGCGCCATGCCCAATCGATATATATCTGGCCGGACTTGCCCGCCTGGGCAGACTGAATCCGTCCACTGCTCAGATCAAAAATATAATCACGCTCAATATTGCGGTCGCCCGTACGGATCGAGCCGCTTTCTACGAATAGCAGCTGCATACCTTTGCGGCTTTCCGGCTCTTTGGCATAGGTTGTGAATCCCAGCCTGCGGCGGAAAGCGTACGGCAGCGTCTGCATCAATACACCAATCAGTTTTTTTGCCTGTACAGGCAGTTCGATCACCGGTACATTTAGCGAAATATATACTTTGCGATGCTTGTGAATCGCCGACATAATCGCACCCAGCATTTGCCGGAACAGCGATTCATCGATATTCAGCTCACCTAGCACAGTCAATGGATCAGCAGGTACAGCAGGCTCCTGTGGCAGTTCATTCAGCGCGTCCAGTACGGTTCCCTGCTCCGGATCATAGCTGCTGCGGAACGAGGCATTCAGCCACCGCTCATAATGATGCACCCATTCCTCTGCCAGCGTCGCAGCAATAACATAATTATGGGTAAAAAAAGTACTGCGCAGACCCGTAAAGTCCGCCGCGACATACCGGCTGCGGCCGAGTACAACATCCCGGTTATCCAGACGCACCAGTTGCAGCGATTCAGGATAAAGGGATTCTTCTTTTTCCCCTTGCGATACCAGCTCTGCAGGCGCATCGTAGCTGCAGAGCGGATGAAGATACTTTTTGATATATCCGTCATCCAGACCCGGCGACCGGGCAATCGTATCGTAGCCCTCGGTCGTCCGGAATATGCCGCTCTTTTCACGCGTATACAGCTGCTGCTGAATTGGAGTGTTCGACAATGAACTCAAACGTTTCGTCTCCCCTCGATATAATTCAGTTTGTACAGCAGCCAGATAAACGGCTCGTCCACACGGATCGGACTCACAACGCTTTGCAGCTTCTGCTCTACCGGATTACTACCCAGCGCCGATACGGCAAAGTAGGCAGTGTCCTTGAAATATACATCCATCGTTCCTTTGAACGGACGATCTACCCGCTCGATAAAGCGGCGAATCTCCCCATCAATATTCTCGAATTCGTCCAGATCAAAATGATCGCGGTGCACTACATTATGGAAAATATTACTGTTCGACTTGATATATTCTCCATCATCGCCACGCAGCGATTCCAGCATATCACTCTTGGTGAGAACAACCGCTGTCGGAATATTCGTCTTGCTGTCTTCCTGATGCGCGATAAAGTCACTGAACAGCGTCAGTACCACATCACGCGGCTCATCGTAGCGGGACACCCATTCCCCCCGGCTGTCACCGAGCTGGATACGAATCCGATCGCGAATGGAGCGGATTTGCAGCGGATCGACCATAAACAGAATGCCCGATGAGTTTTTGATATGCTGCCCATGCAGTCCCAGATAATCCTGATCGACCATACCTTCACCGGCCACATCAAAAAATACCAGTGTCAGCGGCGGCTTTTCCTCATCTTTGAACACGAACTGGAAAATAAACGGCTCCTGCATCCGTTCCTTTTGGGTAGAAGCCAGCAGATCGCCGCGCTCGAATAGCGGTTCTTCGTAATTCATGCGGAACTTGCGGCTGATTTCTGTCGTCAATGGCATACAGGCAGCTTCGAAATTATCGGCAGTCGAGTTCTGCAGCGTATGGATGAGTGATGTCATATAGACTGATTTGCCGACCTGAGAAGCGCCGACAATCGAGATAATATTGCTTGGTACTTTGCCTGACGTTACAGGCAATTCATTATGGCAGTGCGGACACAGACGGCGCCGGGTGACTTCGCCATAACGGTCATTCAGTCCGACCAGTACATGATCCGAATAAATGCGGTGCTCTTCCGGCACATCTCCCGGCAGCAGCACCGCTTCCATATCACGCACCGTATCCAGCCCAAAGCGCTCCCGGTACCGGTTCAGGCGTGCATCCTCGCGCAGCGCATAATCTTCATCATCCTCACGATGATGACTGGCCCGAAATTCTACATCATCCGGCGAGAATTTGTTAAAACAATACGGGCATACAATATCGTAAAATAATGGTCTGGGTTCGGCATCCGGCTTTTTTTTGAACCAATCAAACATCTTCATCGCACCATCTTCCCCCTATTCCAAAATCAATTCATACATCTGTCCATAGGTACGCCCATCTGTAAAAAAGAGCCGCACATACTCATTCTTGCCCATCTCGATCGCCGGCAGTTCATTGCGCCCGGCCTGAAAAGGCTCAGCGAACGGATAGACAATCCCGTCTTCCCTGTTCGCCGGATAGCTGCCTTCCTTTTTGACATAACAGAGTACATCGCGGGCTACCGGTACTTCGGCATGCACTTCGATGCGTACCGTTTTGCGTTTGCTGAGCCAGCTGCCCTGCTGACGAATCGAATAATGGATTTTTGCCCGGCCGGCGCTGACTTCGATGCGGTTATCTCCCTCCGGCTGTCGCAGCAGTGCCTGTTCCCCATTTTGCTCGATCACCAGATGGATTACATATCCTATTTTGCCAAAGTGGTCGAGGCGGTCCCGGTAACCGTTGGCCGCTTTGTATTCTTCACGTGTGTACAATTTCAGTCCCTCTGCAGAAGGAGGCTGGTCGCCCTGCCATCCTGCAGCCGACGGAACAGCTCTGCCGGGATCTGCTGCATCACTCCCGGATAATTTCTGGATATATACCGCCTGGGCATCCCGCGGCCATAACCACCGCAGGACGCACCAGCCATCCTCTACCTGAGCAGTCAGTCCACGAATACCCTGGTCACTGCCCGGTTCTGCATCAATATAGCGCATTGCACCAACTCCTTCCTGTAGGGAACTCGATACGTTCGTTTATTGTTAGGCTCCGTCAAGGACGCCTTTGTATACAGCATTCCTTTATTCTATTACATGTCATCCAGTATTTCCCGAAGCCAGTCACTCACCGGCCTTGTACAGCTCACATGGCCGGCAAAGCACAGGGTATCGCTGCCTGCTGCCTGACCATCATAATGAAAATCCGGCAGGGCGACCAGACAGCTGATACGGTCAATTCCCCTCTCCGACAGGAGCTTGGCAGCAGGCTGGGTAATAAAATCAAAACCTTCTGCCAACGCCGGATTATTGCTGCGCTGCACATCGCCCAGCTGGCCCTGTTCTTCACCATACCAGAGAATGATCATATGGTCGTAGTCGATCCATCTATCCTGCAGTCGAAAATCACGTTCAAATCGGCAGCCCTGCTCCTCTTCTGCCCAATTGTCCATTATTGCCGTCCGATTCTCCGATGTGGAATACCAGATCGCATATTGCTCCATTTCACTCATTGTTCATACCTCCCGGGTACGCACATAGGATTCGTACCCACTTTATCGCTGGAAGCTGCGGGCGCTCTCTCCGCGTCTACGGCGAGGATTGCCCGAGCTGGTTGGCGGTGGTGGCGGTGTATCATTGCGGCGAATCATCCGCTTATTGTTCTCACCGATCGGAATGACCAGTGTGAACAGCGCGATGATTAATGCCAGAATCATAATCGCGAGGAAACGGATAACTCCATCCGTCCAGTCAGTCTTGCCGATGCCCCACTCCAGCAGCAGACCAGCCAGCAGTCCGCCGACACCGCCGCCAATACCAAAGCTGCGTGCCAGGAAGCGATTATCAAACAGCAAGCCCAGTCCGACTCCGAGCAGTCCGCCCAGAATCATAATAAGCACGACATGCAGAATCTGATAATACAGATTGCTGTTGAACGGTTCACCGCGCTCGGTTACCAGTGTGCGTTTGTCCAGTGTGTCGTAGATCTGCTGGAACGTTTGTGTTAGATTAGTAGCTTGGGCAACATCGTAATAACGACCTCCCGTTTCATTGGCAATATCCGTCAGCAGATTCTGGCCTCCATCTTGAGCAAGACTCAGACCGACGGTATTGATAATAATCCTTTTCTCCTGATAAGGCTGCAAAGCAGCAGGATCCAGCGAACTATAACCATCAGACATCATTATTACTAATGTTCCACGATCATCCTGTCCCTGCTCGGTAATTTGCTGCATGGTAGTACTCAATGCAGCTGTGAATTCTGTTCCACCACTTCGAACAGATAACTGATCTACAACACCATCAATCTGCGGGCGAGTTGTACTGTTTACAGCTGTTAACGGCAACGCAACTTTAGCATCTCCGCTAAATTCAACAATACCTACACGCATATCATCATCCATAGAATTGACCATATTTTTCACGGCTTGATAACGAATATTTTGCGGGTCTGTATCCAGCATGCTGCTTGAATTATCAATAACAACAACAACATCTTTTACAGTCCGGCTCCCATTAAAATCAAGCTGGTACAATGCTTCGGCCGCCAGTCCGCCGATGAACATAACAACCAGCGTAGCAGGAACGAGCAGCTTCCACGACACATCCGTGTACCGCTGTCTCCATGAAGCACCGTTCAATTTGGGTGAAATCATTTCAGCCAGCAGACAGAAAATGCCGATCATCAGACTGATAATGCCGAAATAAATCCCCATCAAAAAAATACGGGGCATCCGGTCAAAATACGAATGCAAAAACCATTCGCTGAGAACAAAACCGATTGCTCCTCCGATCAGACTGAATAAAACCATAAGCCAGTTTACTTTGCGCTGCATTTCTGGCGTCTCCCCTTTTCCATTGTTAAGTATCTGCGAGGTTTTGAGGGATGCTGCGCGTGGGAAGATGGGAAAGTACATCGCTCAGGGGATAGATGATCCAGCCGATCGCTGTTGACCATGGATATCCCGAAAGACTGCCTGTAGCAGTCGATATCCATGGTCAAAGGCGAACGCTTCGCTTCTATTGGATCATTCTTTTCCCTTCGCTCCGTGCTTCCTTCTACTGTGCTGCAGATCTGCCAAAAGCCTCGCATCCGGCGCTGCGCGCCATTTTGCCGTTTGGTAAAAATGGGTTGGTGCGTTGGCATTAAGAATACTTGTGTTAAGAATAGACATATCTAGTAGTGAGTAGTGGTGGTAATGGGTTAGCTTGGTATTGCTTCCTTGCTGTTTGTGTTGGTTTAGTAGCTGCGATAGTGTGGTCCCATTTTATCCAAACGGCTATGCATGATTTATTTTGTTCAGGCCGGATTCTTCGGTATGGAAAGTGTATCCATTCTCGACGTAGGTGTCGTAATACGTCTTGCCGTTGCGGTAGTAGATCAGGTCGGTTATACCGAAACCGCCCATTAGATTGAGCTTTTCGACGCCGCTGGTACGGTCTTCGTGAATAAATCCGGTTTTGTAAATGCGGGTCGTATGATCGACACCTGCGGCATAGCGAACAAATTCGCCGTTGGCATTGCCGAACATGTACTTTTCTTCATACCGGTGCTTATGGGTGTAATCGAGCAGCCGGATATGAATCGTCGCGCGATCTTCGAGTGTACGGTACAGTTCCTTGAACAGGTCCTCCTGCGACAGGGCCTGCTTGTTGGCATAATCGATCGTCACATTGGCTCGCTGTAGCAGCTCTTGTTCAAAGGTCTGGGACAGCGCCTGCGACGGCAGCAGTTCCTGACGGCATACCGTAATCAGACGTTCAATGAGTGCAGCAGAACCCTGCTCCAGCAGACTCGTTATATCGCCCATGCTGCGTTCTTCGAAAAAGGCGTTTTCGCCGCGCTTGTCCTCAATCTCCTGCATCACTTCTGCTGTCATGCGGCTGTAATAATCGGCGATATTCTGTCCAATATAATCATCAGCAATACGGATACTTTCTGTAGCAGCGGTATGCAGATCCTGACCGATCTGATCCATCCGGCGTACCAGTTCCATGCTGCCCCGGTGCAGGGAGGCGAGCTGTTCTTCCCAGCTCCGGTACAGCCTCAGCCTGGTCTGCAGCCGCAAAATATGCAGACGGTGCGGATAGATTGCCTGGATCAGCGCCCTCGTCAGATTGCGCACATTATGCTTGTCCATGAACGGCATCTTTTGAAAAGACAGCTCATCCGCGCGGCTGCTATACCACTGCTCCAGCTCCAGCTGTGCCTGCTCCACTGCAATATTCAGATCACGAATACGGCTGCGCAGTACTTGCCATAGGCTACTATTACCTGCTTCATCACTCCAGGCAGCCAACTGATAAAAATGCACATCCTTATGCTCGCTCATCTGCTCGGCAACGATACGTTTAAATTCCTGTACTGCATCCCACTCTGTCAGCCTGCGCTCGGTTTCCTGCTCATAATTGTCACGGAAGAACATATCGCCTCCCTTTTCAAACAAAGCATATTCCGCTTCGCGCAAACTCATGGATTTGAGTGAGGAGAAGCTGACCGAACGCGTCATCAGACTGTTCATATCCTCCAGCCGCGCTTCATCCGGTATCAGACGCTCCAGACGGCTATCCATGGATAGCTCATCCATTCCCAGCAGCTGTTCCCGTTCATATGCACTCAGCGAAGGTTCATGCTTCATTCGCTGCACAATGCCGAGGAAAAAGTGCTCCAGTACGGTCAGTGCGATGGCCAGATCCGGTCTGCGCACACGGGCGTAGCCGGCAGAGACGAGTCCCTGACTACCATCTGCATTACGAATATTATTTTTAAAAGCCGTATTGTTATAATCCGAGCCGCTAAAAGCTGCATCGCTGCCGTTGTCCGGACGCTGCCGATTTTTCAGCAGACTGATCCGGCAGATCATATCATAATTACTGTTCACCCCACCATTAACTGCGACTCCGCGTTCATTACGGTCTGACAGTATATAGGCCAGTTCAAACAGCGGTGCTGCCATATGATTCACCATAACAGACAGTCCATCCTCGGTACGCTGCAGCGGCGCACTCAAGCTGTAATCTTCCCGCTGCATCTGTTCCAATTCTTGCAAAAAGGCTACTCCGGCAGAATTGGCATAACCAAAATTCTCTTCCTGCTCCCCTTCATGGATCAGCGCATAAAGATCCATCTGCACCGATTTAAAGGATTGCCCCAGAATAGACCGGGCCAGCAGTGCAATCTGCGGCACCAGTATATTCATTGGATCTTCCACACGCGTTACTACCGACAGATGCAGCCGGTCAAAAGAAGAATACATTCTTCCAAAGTCCGCCAGTCTGCGGGCTGCTTGACGAAATGCGCGGTTTAGCTCCAGCAGATGCCTACCGTCCTGACGGAAATGCTCGCTCCAGTCGGGACGCTGCATCTTTTTGCCGGAAGCTACTTCCGGTAGAGAAAGGTATGACAAAATCTGCTGCGGATCATCCGCTTCTGGTGATCGGGAAGAAGAGCCTGCAGCAGATTCCGGTAATACTTCAACATACATGACACCAGCGCCGTTATCCCATTTTTGGGCATTTACGCTTCTGATATGAGCAGCCGCATCGCGGACATGGTCCCCGATAAACAGGAAAACGGCGGGGTAGTGTATACTGCTCCGCCCGTCTCCCTGCCCGGCTGTTTTCTCTTCAGCAGCAGCGTATGCCTCTGCGAATTGTCTCAGCCGAACATCCATATTATCTCAGTTTCCGGCGCAGATCGTTTAATTTGGTCACCATCTGCTTGTAGAACTGATAGGCTTCATCACCATTAACCAGCTCCACACGCTCGTATTCCAGACGATCGCGCGCTTCCAGATAAGTCTCATACAATTCATCCAGCTTGGACAGCAGCGGTGTAATATCCTCGGATGCTGTCAGCTCGTTGTCGCGGCGGTCCGCTTTGCGCATCAGTACCGCACGGTTTTTCTCATCCAGCTTGCGGAAAGCTTCGAATACTTCGAACTCTACCACATTTTTGGTCTTCATTAGATTCGCGAACGGCTCCCATGCTTCTTCTTCCGGATCGCGGTCATACACATACAGTGCGCCTTTTTTGGTGATGGTATCGGTATAGAGTGCCTGTACGAATTGATCGATCAACTTTTCCTCGCCTTCAAAGCGGCCCAGCATACTTTCCAGCTCGGTCACTTTCAGCTGGATAGCATCGTACTTGGCCAGCTCCTCACGTACACGCTCAATCAATTTCGGCGAACGGATCAGGTTCTCGGCAGCCAGTTGTTCGTTATAGCTGTTAAAGATATCTTTGGACGATTCGTTAGGCAATCCTTCGTTCAGCAGACGGCGCAGTTCCGTCAGCGCGCGTTTGATTTCGCCCAGATTCGGACGGGATGCATCCAGACGCAGATCGTATCCGGTTAGTACAGCGTCCAGATCGAACGGCTGACTGAAGTTTATCGCGAACCGGTTGCTTGTATTCTGATCCACATCTTTTTCGGAAATCACTCCGAGTGCACGTGCACGGGCAAAGTCAGCCCGGATACGCGCATTGTATGATTGTACGCGTGGATTGACGTACGTCTCTCCCCATGACTGCTCCGGGATTGGCGACGGCAGATACGTCCAGTTTTCCTTCTCGCTCATTACGAGGTGACGACCTACGCCTTCACGATCCAGGATTGTACGCTCGTAATTCTCCTCGTATACCTTGAGAGGTGTATAGACGAACAGCGGCACACCGTTACGGGTGTTCAGCCAGAAGATCCGGTTTTTCACCTGACTTTCTTTGATCGTGAAATGAGACTTGCCGATCGCATTCGTCTGGTAGTTACGGATACCGCGCAAAATGCTTGGCGCCTGTACCGGCACCGAGACAAAGCCCCATGAAGGGAAGTGCAGATTGCCTGCGCTGTTGCTCAGATGGAATACCGGCACTGCATCATCATCCAGGCGGCTGGCAATCTGACGCTCCACGAATTTCTCGATTGGCTCGTCTTCGCCGTATTTCATTACCAGGAAGTCTTCCATTGAACGAGTGATCAGATCACCGAACTTGTCGCTCAGGAAATCAGAGATGGAGCGTACGATATCGACTTCATTTTCTTTGACCCACTGATCGGAATGATCCAGCAATTGCGTAGAGAAGTCGCGAATCAGATCGTCTCCGTCCTTGCTGTCCATAATATCGCTGACTGCTTTGGAGATATCCGGTACGCTAACCAGATTCCAGTAGTACGTTTTATTTCCACGATGATCAGCCTGCTCGGTACCGCTGGTCAGCAGCTCGCCATTTTTCTCGAAAATAGAGCTCAGTGCATTCAGCACTTCAGTGAATACGCCGTAGATCCGATTATTCTCACGATTCAGCAGCTGATACAGATCTTCATAGAACTCGATCATTTGCTGGGTACGCTCGATATCTGCACGCAGCCAGTACTCATCGATTTTGGCTTCGATATATACATTTTTCTTTTTGTCTTTGGAGACAAAAGCACTCTTCGCATCACCCAGACGATCATTGGCATACTCTGAAGCCGATTCGATATCACGCGGGATGCGTGTCAGACTCTCACGCAGCGTCTCAATATAAGACAGCAGCATTTTGAGCAGAGAGAAGCCGTTTTCTGTATACAGCATACGGGAGACATAGAACGGTCCCTGTTCCGGATGCAGGAACATACGGCGGATCTGATCGGAGAATTGACCGACAATCTCGCCCGGCAGCTGCTGCTTGGCTTTGATATATTCTTCACGGGCACGCACGAGGAACGTCTGCTCCAGCTCCGTATCCATGTTGACTGCCTGCATTTTGACGACATTGTTGTAGCTCAGACGCTCACTGTTCTCAAAGCCCGGCAATGGTTCCGGCACACGGGATTCAAACGTTTTGGTCATCGTATCCAGATCAACACCCAGCTTGCGGGCGAAGTTCTCTACCGCTTCCTGATCCGGTGCCTGGTCGAACATTTTATCCATTTTCTGGAACAGTCGATAGGCCAGATAAGTGGTCATTTCCTCGATCGGCAGTACAGCGGAAGAAGCACCGATAATGTTGTATTCATAGTTTGCCGGATACGCACGGTTCATCTGCGCGATATTGGTCCGGATATTGCTGATATAGTCATGAATCGCGAACTCTTCGCCGGAGGCTTTTTCCTCGCTGGCCATAAAGTTCGTGATATTCTCGGCCGTTACATTCATACAATAGTCGTAGGCATTTTCCAGCAGCTTGCCCTCGGTATTGGTCGCCGAGATCAGATGACACAGGTTAAATGGCGGCAGTGGCGAATTCACATTCAGAATACTGCCGTACTGCTGCTTGAAGCGCTCGCCGCGGCTGTCCACATTCATCCAGTAATCCAGTTCCTTGAGTGCGGCATAGCCGTTTTTGCGAATATATTCGCGGGTGTGCTCGCTCAGGCTCTTATTGGACAGATTGACATCCGGGGTGAACAGATAGCCCAGCATGGTCAGACGATCGATCCCGGCAGAACCGTAATCACGCTCTACAATACCGCGCACGATATAGGAGATATCCAGGAATGAGCCGCTACCTGTACCACCGGACAGACCGGTCAGCAGGAAGACCATCAGCTTTTTGTTGGTGCCGACAGACAGGGTTTTGATTTTCTTGTCGATACTCTGTACAACCTGGTTGATCTTGGTGAACAGCAGCAGACGACCTGCTTGACGAACACCGGCAGCGCCGTTCATTCCATCGGTAATGCTCATCTCCGGAGACAGCCATTCGGTAATATAAGGCTCCAGCAGGCTGCGGTTTTGCAGCAGTCCGCCGATTTCCGGATTGGACAGCAGTACAAACTCGTTATGCGGATCAAGGCCGATGCCTTTGTATTTTTTGTTACGATCCTGTTCGTTGGTCTCAAAAGCCAGGAATTCTACGTTATCCGGTTTTTCCTGCTTTTTCTTGGTTACCGGATCTTCCGGCAGACGGAAGCGGCGGTTGATCTGGTATTTCAGACGCAGCAGGGCATCGATCCCCGTGCCTCCGAGTCCGATAATCAGAATCGGATTGTCGATGGTATCTACTCTTATTTTCTCGCTGACAATACCGCCACCAAGCGATACGTCCAGCTGTTGGATATGTTCTCTAACGATTGGTTTCATGGATGATCCCCCTTGTAACCTTCTATTTTAACGTTCGATTCTAATATGCAATCCAATCTATTGATCTGGATTGTACTATCCTGATAAGACAAGACAACGTTATAATAACGTCCGCTCTTGTTTGTATAGTACGTTTCTATCATGAACTAAATATGTCTGACGCCAGGTCTTTGGCCAAGCAGCGACCAGGTATCTGATAGCTTTTCTAACAACTATTGCCTAAGCAGACGCAGCATCAAGTCAGGTATTCCAGCAAAATGGTCTTGTCCACCTGACGCAGCGCGATCGTCAGACGATCTCCGCTTTTCACTTCATAGCCGCGGGAAGCATCGATTGCACGACCGGATTTCTCGATCGCACTATCTCCGTTGTTACGGATCAGGATACGGTCGTTATTACCCGGCGTAAACGTAATACTTTCGGTCTCTTTGAGTTCCGGTGCCAGCTGCAGCAGCTGATGCAAATTGAACTTGCCGCGGAAGGTAGTCAATTTCTTGTACTGCGGATAAGATTTCTCACCGGTATTCTCGTCGCGGATCTCGATAACCATCTGGCCGACGAATCCACGATTTTTCTGTTTGAGCATACGTAGTAGGAACCATAGTCCTGTCAGTACAAGCAGTACACCGATAGCGATCAGAATCCAGCCCATTGTGCCGAGACCAGCAGCTTCCTGTGTACCTGCATTACCTGTACCGCCACCTGTAGCATCTACAGTAACCGGCGTCGTCTCGCGGTAGAAGCTTTGCTCTTCCGCTCTGACTACAAGCTCGTATTTATGATTATCCGGCACTTCAAAGGTTCCTTTAAATTCTGTTCCGTTCCCGGTCAGCGGTACCTGGCTGGCTGCTCCGGTATCCATATCCTTGACGTTCAGCACGGCTTTGAGGTTACCGACCTGTGAGGCATCAGTCAGCTTTTGCCCGTTGCTGGTCAGGTAGGAGACGATATCGATCTTATCGCCTTTGCTGTAGTTTTGGGCTGGAATCGGGTCCAGCGCCATCTCCAGACTATAGTTGAAGATAAGGTTGATATCGATTTTGTCCTGATCCACACCTTTGACCTGCAATGTCCAATCTCCCTGCTGCGGTTTGAGCAGTTTGACCAGAGAGTAGCTTTTGGAAGTCGAGACACTTACCTGATCCGAAGGAACAGCGACTTCTTTGCCGGATGGGTCTTTCAGCTTCACTTCTACTTTTTGTGCGGACATGATCGAGATATTGGCTTCCTTGACGCTGGCATTCGGGATATTGATCTTCACATCCTGAAATTGTCCGTTACCGGTAATCGAATCGACCGGCACCACGTTTACCTGCTGGTGAGCCGCGAAGATTTCACTCAGGATACCTGGCAGATCGTCCGCCGAGCTGGTTACAAAAGATTTACCACCTGTCTCGGTAGCGATGTTCTTCAGTGCCTGCTGGTTCAGCTTGCCGTCGGCGTTCAGTCCAACGGTGTAGACCGGATAGCCTTTTTGCTTGGCCTGCTGTACCGCCTCACTCAACTGTTGGTCCGCTTCACTGTTGGAACGACCGGAATTGCTGTTCAGCTCGTTATTGCCGTCTGCAAACAGTACAATCATCGGTTCGTTACCCTGCTGTGAACTGTCCTGCAAAATATTAACCGCTTCTTTCATGCCGACCGAGATATCCGTATACGGTCCGCGATTCAGATCATCGATAAAGTTTTTGAGATTGGTTTTGTCATCAGACGAATTCATTCCGGTTAATGCTTTCTCACGTTCAATCTGATCGGTGTAGGCGACTACCCCTACCCGGTCACCCTGGGTGGGCAGCATATCAACGAATAGCTTCATCGCTTCATTCCCCAGCTGCTCGGGATCGCTGGATTTCATGGAGTTACTGACATCCAGCAACAGCACAGCGTCCACCGATGAAGACGGGCTGTTGTTATTGGCTGCGGCCGAGGCGGCGAACAGCGTACCCGGCAGCTGTGTCAGACACAGGATTACTGCCAGGGTTATATACATAAGATTGAGTTTTCTACGGAACATCATTCTACTCCTTCGCTTAAGGTAAAATGTAGGACAAGCATAAGACAGGCGATTCTCTCACATTGTAGCGGATTATAATTAAGAGCCGGTTAAATTCACCTTAACATGCCTTAAAAAACATAAAGTGAAAAATTTGATACCATTTTCACCACAATATCCATAATAATCCATCTGCATCCAAAAAGTCTCGTTTACACTCTGATCATCAAAGGAAGCCGGATATCATTATAACGTATCTGCTTGAATTCTTTCCCCACCCTGAGACGGGGGAGACCACTAGACTACAGGCTAAAAGTTGAATAATCTTCATCGCTCCCTTTATTCTGGAATAGAATTTCGCATAAAATAGAAAATAACCAAACTTCTACTACCTGAACATACAGAAAGGATTATCCTATGGATATACTTGCATACGCATGTGTCGCGATTATGTTTCTTTTTGTCGTGAGCCGCTTGTTAGCTTACGCGTTTCACCGTAAAAAAACGCCTTCTGAAGAGGAACTGGAGAAACAATTGCTGGCCGCCGTTAACAATCGGGAATAACCAAATACGAATTACAGAGAGTGATGGACTACCATGACAACAACCAAAAAAGCAGTTCAGCTGCCTGTATTGGAACGAAGCCGACGCAACTATGACCGGCTGCGGGTCTGCCGCCGATGCGGACAATATACGATCCTGCCTGGTGAAGACTGTCCCAAATGCGGGAAAGCCCGTCTCGTTCCGGTAATGGATCAGGCGCGCTCCAAGGCACGCCGCAAAATGCTGAATGAAATTTTGTTTACCCTGCTGCTTACCATCATAGCGGTTTTACTGGCACAGGATATGACGCAAATCGCTATTGCTGCTGCCAGTGGTCTGGTGCTGATTGCCCTGCTGGTACTGGTTCAGCGCCGGATGATGGGACGAGAAACGCTGCGGCAGCTCAGCCGCCTTTTCCGCTATGATCATGCCACGATCCATGAAGGATTGGTGCAGGATCAATCTACCGGTGTGGAGACCGTCCGCAGCGGAGAAGATGTAAAAGGTTATCATATCCTTCGCCAGACCGCTGTACTGGTTCATAACGACCGGTTGCGGCTCGCGCTGCTCTCCCTGCTGCAGAATTTCCGGTTGCGCAGCGATATGGATCTGGAGCTGGAAACACTGATTACGCGGGATTTCGATCCACTTGTAGCCGATTATATCGGTGAAATCGCCCGGCTCAAACGGGATATGATCAAGGATCGGTCGATCCGCTATATTATTGCCAACGAACCGAAAATTCTGGAAATGGAAAATGGCTGGAATATTCTGATTAGCGTAACATCGGCTGCTGTACGCATGAAGCGTTATGTCACTATGTATCCGGGATTTATTCGCCGGTACGCCCGCTTCCTGCCAAGGGAACGTTTTGTGCGGCTGTATCATGTGGTGCGCAATGACCCGGCTCTGCAGGGCGAAGTGCTCGGTCAGGATATGGAAAATATCCGGGCAGAGCTGTATGCAGACGATCCTGCTTTTGAACACGATACTGCCGGAGTGGAGCGCTCATGAGCATACTCCGGCTATTTTCGCTACGCAATCTGCTGCTGGCCTGCTGTGCCGTCGGTCTGGTGCTGGTGATTATCAAAAGTATCGGCATTTACCATAAAATCAGCTGGGTCAAGCTCGCCGATCAGTATTATGCGCAGCAACAGTGGGTGCCGGCCCAGGAATGGTACAGCCGGGCAAATAACAACCGGTATTTCACCTATCAGGAGCAGCATATTGCCAATCGGCTGAACGAACTGGAGCCGATTACCGCCTGGAAAGACACAGTCTCAGCCAGTGCGAGTGAACTGCAGGCAGCAACAGATACGCAGCAGTTTGATTCCTTTGTCAATGCCTACAAGCGCTGGGCGCAGCATGTAGAACAGCAGCGACAGGCGGATACCCGATTCCAGAAAGAATACAATCAGATCCAGCAGCAATATCAGATGAGACAGCTGATTCAGACCGGGTTCACGAATTTCCGTAACCAATTTGAGACCGGGCTCCAGCAGAATCTGGCGCAGGGCAACTATACGGATGAATCATATAAATGGAATCTGCTGCGTATCCCTACAAATTACTGGGATACCAAGGAGCCCCGGGATACGTATATTCGCAACCTGCTGCAGACCTACGATCAAACCAAGCTGAAGCGGTTGGCTGCGGCAGGTGATTTTGATGCCTTCCTCAATCAGGCTTCTATGACAGTACAGGCGTATCAGCAGCATAGTTATGAGGCACCCTGGGTCACCGCGCTGGCGGAAAACGGAGCCCGCTCCGTGATTGCCAAGGATATTGAAGCGGGACAGAATGATCATTTTATCTCTCATGCCCGCAGCTTTATGGATACTGCCGATCAGATTGGACTACAGTCTTCGTCGGTGCTGACACAGATTAATCGGCAGATCGGGGTGCTGCAGGATCAGGCTTCCGGACTGTCGGCACAGGGACAATTCCAGCAGGCTCTGTCACTGTACGAATCTCTCAGCACGCTCGAAGACATGAGCGAACCGATTGCCCGTACCCAGATCGCCTGGGCAACCGCAGATCCCGCCCATTTGCTGCAGAGCTCCAACGCTTCGGTAGCGTATCAGCATATTACAGGTGGAGTAAACTGGGAAGATGTACCGGTATACAGTCTCGCTACCGATTCGAACAACCGTCTGTTCTTTGGACAGATGACAGCGGATGGAGCCGCCAGTGTATGGTCCGGCGAAATCGGTGAATCGGCTGCCGCGATCCAGGCCCTGTCTTTGGAGACTCGTCTCAGCAGCCGTGAACAACCGGTGGTGCTGGTACAATCGGACTCCGGTACAACAGGATACACGCAGTATTCCCTGTACACCTTTACCGGCAGCGAAGTACGCAAACTGCTCTCTGTGGCAGCTGTCAGCTATGAGGTGGACGCAGATCGCAGCATTATAATTCATCAGCCGCTTGAAGGTGCGCCTGGTCAGACAGATGTGTACACGCCTGCACAGGATGGCAGCTATACACTCAGCGACAGACGTACCGATGACACGAGCTATTTATCGGTATCTGCCGGAGAAGTATCTTCCCATCTGAATGAACCGCTGCAATTCAGCGCAGAGATTGTATCCGTCGATGCAGACGGCGCGCTGGCAAAGCAGGGTGACAGCTATGTACGGCTGACCGGCGATCTGGAATTCACGACAGGCACATTTACCATTTATGGACGTTTTACTGGAAACTTTGTGCAGATGGATTCCAGTTCGGACGAGCGATCCGGCAGTGATACGCCAGAGTCGCCGAACAGCAGTACAGGCACGAATAATACCGACCAAACCGAGACGGACGGTAATTCTGCAGGAATGCCGGACGAGGACTTTGAGCCGGAATACGGACTTGGCGATACGACGCCGGCCGGGCCGATAAACGGAGCGGCGAGCATTCCGGTAGTCGAAGTCGATCGGATACAATAACAACCGCAGCACAGCTAAAAACAATCAGATGTTTATAGACAAAAGACCAGGATAATTCCCTTATTACGGGAAATACCCTGGTCTTTTCGTTGTGCCGTCTTGGTGTTTTGAGTGCGCTATTTGGTTATTTTACAACCCACTTTTTCCTTTTCTTCATTAGACTTTTCTTCATTAGATAGTAGAAAAGGATGTTTATAAAAAGAAAAGTTATGCGCAGGTCAATTGGAAAACGCCGAACCAATCAATCGCTATCCATGTCTGTCTGCGACATGTTCAAAAGTGAAATGGATCAGCTGCCTCCCAATCCTATAAATACCATAATAAATACCAGCTCCAGCATATAGCCGATTACCAGCATCATCGGTATCGTAATAATCAGCAGAATTCGCCGCAGGCCAGGCTCGACGTTGTAGGTGGTCATCCAGCGGCGCAGCCAGAACCATGCCATGACCAGTGCCGGTACAATAATAAGCAGGCCAATCGTCACCACGCCATAATACAGCCACATCGCTGTATCTGTATCTGCGCCTCCTGCAAGCCATCTTTCCTTGCCGGTTACCAGTGCAATCACAGCCACTGCCATAATCAGATAATATATTTTGAGTACAGTACTTTTTGCCAATGAACCCTTGTTCACATATCTCATCCTCTCACTCGTCTGCTCTCTATGTTAACGAACCCGGCGCAGTCGGTAAATTTTGCGCGGTCTGCCGCGTACCGATTGCTGTTCCTCGCCATCAATCTCGGCAAGGCCAACCTGGCACAGGCTGCTCATAATACGCTGCGCATTGCGAATCGTCATCGACAGATGTTGAGCAAGCTGGGAAGTGGTGAAGCCATCCCAGTTCATATGACGGGTCAGTGCTTCGATTTTTTTGTACGATTTCACACTCACATTCACTTCGTTCAACCGGACGAGCAGATCCTGATCGAGCGAACGTGACGCATAGCTCAACGTTTTTTCATCCTTGTCCATTTCGCGGATAGTTCCATTATCCTGCATAATCACCAGCATCAGATCACGCTTGGGACGGGCATGCTGGAGAGCCAGCATCGCATGGTGACCAGCAGCAAATGCAGTATCTCCATAGCCAATACCGACCGATACAGGAATATCCATATCCAGCTCCATCTTCTCCACCGTACGGCGCAGACTCGGCAATTCCCGTTCAATCGCTCCGCGGGTGCTGATCAGCTGATAGCTGCCTGAGCCATGCGGGATCATGATTCCGTCTATCCGTTCGCACAATTCCAGCAGGTGCTGCTGCATTTGCAGTTCGGCATGCTGCACAGCATAACGATCACCAGCAGTTCGGTCACGCAGCAGCATCAGATCACCTTCGATCATCTGCATCCCGATCTGGGTATCCTTAAAATACGAGCTGCGAGCCTGCTGAATGAGCAGTTCGGCAGCCTGCCGGATATCCTGTCGGGTAATCGTCAGCCGATATACCGGCATTCCGTATTTTTGCAGTTCGTTGCAAATGAAGTGCATACAAGTCAGTGCAGCGGCACTCTTGCCGCTTTTCCATAAGTCCAGATGAAAGTCGATAATCTGATATGGATCGGCAGAGCTTTCGAATATATTCAGATACAATTTCTCTACCGGAATACCCAGTTCAGTCAGGGATTCATGCAAATCCAGATCCTCGGACTGCACCATATCGATAGAGTACGGCCGATCCCCGATATGTTGCGATTGCAGCATCTGAACGATGCCTTTGTACAGTCCGGAGCCTGTTGGTTTGCAGTAAACAGCCAATTCGGATTTTCCGAGATAGGGACGAGCGATAGACATAGGAATTGGGCCGGAGAAGAACCATCCTTTGAGCCCGGGACGATGCTGCTCCAGAATGCCAGGAATTTCCTGCGGGTGATTATAGACCAGTGGAATAAATTGTGCATCCTCTATCATGTTCCGGGTAATCTCCAGAATACGATCGACGGAGGGCTGAGGCCCGATTACACCAAGACGATACGTCATAGAATTCTCCTTCACCACGTCACTTGTTATCAATCCAGCTATAATTATTATAGCAAGTATACCAATTTACTTATAGAAAAGAAGCTTGTTCTGACACAATCATCCAGCTATCCGGGAAAATCAGTATGCGCATAGCCCTCCTGTTATCTCCAAATCTTCCTTTACCCGCTCTATACCGGTTGTTGCTGTCGCACGATCTGCATATGATCCAAAAAAAAGCCTGACTTCCCTTCGAAAAAGGAAATCAGGCTCTGAATAGCGGTAGTTTGGGATAGCAGCTATTGGTTCATGCTGCTTGTTTTTGGCTGAATCTATTACTTACTGCGCTTGCGGGCTGCAGTGACCCACGCACCGATAGCGGCGATCAGAGCTACAATCGCTACAACCAGAGTCGCTGTCTGCATGCCAGTGTTGGCCGGAGCCGAAGCTGCTGCAGCAGTCGTCGTTCCTGCTGCCGGTGTATCCGTAGATGCTGCTGCGTTATCAGCAGCAGTCCCTTTATCCGTACCGGTTGTACCAGTGCCTGCTGTACCTGCCGTATCATGTCCATGATCCGTTGTTGCTGCTGCACCATTGGCACCTGCTGCGCTGACCACCGTTATGGAATGAGGCGTATCACTGCCTTCATCTCCGGTCCACTCCACGATGCTGCCGTCACTGTAATATTGGTAGGCATCCCAGTTCAGTTCGCTGTCCTTGGCTGGATTTTCTCCTACAAAGACAAACTGCTGGAATTGCCCAGCTTCTATACCGCCGCTTTCCGCTTCCCACGTAACAGCAGTCACTTCACCGGCATCGTTTTTCTCGGTTGTCGTTTTCCAGCCCGGAACCGGCTGATATTGTTTGAAAGCAAGATTTTCCGGTACTTTCAGGGTTACCTTGGTTGTTGGAATTTCTTTTTCCGAAGGTACCTTGATCGTGTACGTCTCCCACGCACCAGTCATGGATTCAGCGGGTTTGACGGTAACGTGCGCACTGGCTACGCCTGCGAACGTTACGAATCCGGCCAGCACAGCAGCCGAAGTAAGTGTAATCATACGAGTGAATATCGATTTGGATTTCATAAATGAATAAGCCCCTTTGTCTAAGTGATATACATTCTATTGCACAATAGGTTCTGCCGAGCCTTACTATGTCTTAGCCTACTTTGATCGTAAACTGCACATCCATGCTATCCAGTTTTTTGGTCAGAATATGCATATCGATCTGCCAGCGTCCGTTCATGCTGATCATGGATTTCTTCTGATAGACACCATTTTGTTCATCCGCGCTGTTCATTGTGAATTCGGCGGGTGCCATAGCCATATCCATATGCGTCATGGTCACCTCGATTTGTTCTACATCCACCGGTTGTCCTTTGGCATCCTTGACTGTCACGATAAAGTCATTGCTGCCCATCTCCAGCGGCGTTACTTTGAGACTCACATCGTACCCTTCCACCTGCAGGGTCTGAGCGGTAATCTGTTCCGGCTTGACCTTGACCAGCGATCCACCCATAGGTGACAGATGCACCAGAATCGCTGCCAGCACCAGAATAACGAATCCGGTCAATACTTCCCAGATCAGATCCTTGCCCAGCTCCTCTTCCTGCTTGCGGCCTTTGACATAATTCATGCCGGCAAAAGCTGCCATGATCAGGAAAAGGAGAATTTTACCCAGCAGTGTCAATCCATAAGCTGTGGTGAACATTGAATTCAGCTCCGGCAAATAAATCAGGCTGCCATAAATGCCGGTGACCAGCAGCGCAGCGACCGATACGATCGCCCACCAGGAGAATCGGCGCACGATGCTCCAGTATACGCTGCGGCGTTCCTCTCCTTGATACAGTCCTGCAATTTTCGGCAGGAACAAAGCCAGCGCCAGCAGCGCGCCACTCCAGATCAGAGCCGACAGCAGATGGATAAAATCAGCTGCAACTGCGATGCCTGCATAGGGCTCTGCATACGCATGACCATCAAATGCTTTGGCCAGCAATGCTGCGATCAGCAGTACAAATGCTGCCAGACCTGTCACTTTGCGAGCCGATGCGGATAATTTGCGCAGCTGCATGATCAGCAGACCTGCAATTCCGAGCAATGTGAAAATCATCTGCAGCAGCCATACTTTACCGAATACGGTGCCCTGCAGAGTCGTCATCACTTCAGCACCGGTACCAGATAAAGGTATATCCGCATCCCAGGCAATCCGCAGCGGCAGCTGGATCAGCAGCGCCGCCAGAGCAATTACACTGCCTGCGATCACAAACCAGCGATAACGGCCGCTCATCATCCAGCCTGTATTCTCTCCGGTGCGCAGACGCTGCGGCAGCAGGAACAGGGTCAGACAGAGTGCCCCGAGCAGCATCGCCTGTCCGGCATACTGCAGCCAGCGCATCACGACGAGCATTGGATTAACCGGTTTGTCGCTGATACGGATATCCGTATCGTTTACATTTTTGCCGGCACCATCACCGACCTGGAACACGATTCCGCCTTGTACCGGATGTCCGTCACCAGAGACGGCTTTCCAGGAAATATTGTAAATGTCTCCGGCCAGCTTCATCGGTACATTGGCTTTGAGTACGGTGCCGTCCTTTTCGTCAATCTGCGCCTCGATCGGCTGGATAACCTTGCCGGACGAGTCCATCAATTTGATGCTGTAATAAGCGCGCTGAATATCTTCATTAAAACGAATCTTGATCTGCTGTGGTGATTGCTCCAGCACCTCATTTTGTGACGGTGAGGATTCCACAACCGCCGAATGCGCCATACTTTGCTGCGGGAACACTACGCACATCAAGAGTACCAGTAGCGCAAGCAGACTATGCAGCATCGCTTTGCCTTTTTGGCCGGTAGGCTTATTGGATAATGCAGCCTCAGGCCGGGAAACGCTTTCCTTGCAGTGATAATGACCAACAGCCGATGGTACGTGTCCGGCTGACGGCATGTTCTGTAGTTCATTGGATCGTATACTTCTGTTACTCAATCCTTCACCTGCTTTCCGAACGGGCATGGGACCCCAAGTCCATTGCACCTTTCTCATCATAACGGAACATCCTTCGGGGGAAAATGACTACATAGGGCTATATAAACGTTATTCACCGGTTCAAATTTGAATGAATTATGGACGTGGGCGCTGATCCGAAGCCAATCCCTGTTCCAGCGCATACCTGGTCAGCTGCACACGGTTTTCCAATTGCAGTTTTTGCAAAATATTTTTGAGATGGTTTTTGACGGTCTGCTCGGAGATGACCAGCTCGGTCGCAATCTCCCGATTGGTCATGCCGGAAGATACCCACTGCAGAATCTCGCGTTCCCGCCGGGTCAGCGTGTCTGCAGCCGGATCGCTCTGCGCTTTGCCAAAGGGAAACTCCTGCAAAATCCGGTGTGCTATTTCCTGGCTCATGCCTTCCCGGTCGGAAGCCACGCTGCGCAGGTATTCCAGCCAGGTCGAAGGCGGCAGACTTTTGAGCAGATACCCCTGTGCCCCCTGCTTGATCGCTTCGAACAGATGAGCTGCATCATCCGATACAGTCATCATAATAATTTTTACATACGGAAATCTCAGCTTGATCAGCCGCGTTGTCTCCAGTCCATCCATTCCTTTCATGGAAATATCCATCAGAATCAGATCCGGCATCCATTTCTCTGTGAATTCCAGCGCTTCCTGTCCGCTGGCTGCTGTGCCAATCACTTCAAACATCGGCTCTTCCGATAAAATAACACGGGTAGCTTCCCGCGCATGGGCATGATCGTCTACGATCAGTACACGTACTCTATCCATGTCTGCTTCCTCCTGTCAGTATAAACCGGGTCCATCCTTCTTCCCGCCGAAGCGCAAAGGTCCATCCTCTCAGCTCCGCCCGCTCCGCTGTAATGCGCAGTCCGAATGTACCCGGATCGTTCAAAGCACGCTCGTCATAACCTTTCCCATCATCCTGTACAGTCACCTGCCACTCCCCATCCTGCTCGCTGCCGGAAATCGTCACATGCCGCGCGCCGGCATGCTTGTGAATATTCAGCAGTGCTTCGCGAATGCAGGCGAGCAGCTCAGCCTGCTCGTCCGGACGCAGCAGTCCCTCGTCCAACTGCCAATCCAGTTCGGCTTTGACTCCTGCCAGCGGAATCATCTCGCCAATCCGGTATTCCAGCGAAGTCGCACCGATATCTTCCTGACGCGGCGAATATTTGAGATTGGCGATCGATTGCCGTACATCATGATTGGCTTCACTGACCGTACGGCTGATATCGTTCAGCATCTTCTGTACTTCCGGATCATCGAATCGGCGGCGCGCCTGATCCAGCTTGACGCCGAGCAGGAATAATGACTGGGCTACTCCGTCATGCAGCTCTCCAGCCAGCAGCTGTCTTTCCTGCAGCTTGCCTTTGGCCATTCGTTCCTGGTCCAGCGCAGACTGCGTATGCTCCATCATCGTAAACATCCGGCGCAGCAGAGTCACACTGACAATATATACAATGACCGGCGACAGCCAATTGCCTGCTTCCATGGACAGATAAGGCATCAGCAGCTGATGCCTTACATACTCCCATAACCCAATAGTAACAGTCGGTAAAAACAAGATTGTCCACTTCATCCATCGGTAAGACATATCATTCTCCTTTATCCAGCTTCATCATATACATAAATCGACAGGCTGATTTGGTCATTCCAGTATATCCTGCTATATCTACTGTTGTATTATCCCATGACTGAACCGTGTATAACCTGTGAACAGTTGAATATTTTCCAAAAAAATTTAGATAAATGGTTTGCAATTCACCTGTTGAATGCTTACAATGAGATTGTAGATGTGATAATGATTATCATTCCTGATCGGTTGATAATTCACTGATAATTCCTGAATAAGGAAATCTTATTACTGCAATGTACACGACGTGCCTCATTATATAAGCGCTGCTATCCCTGCGGCTTCAAAGGAGACGGAATCTGGATGAACGCAATGACACAAAAAACTTCACTACAAATCGACGATTATCTCGATCTTCTCAATCTGGCTGTTCATGTGGGTGACCACAAATGGCAAAAAGAAATTATCCGCAAGCTGGAATATCTGAAAAAGTGCTCTGTTGCTTCCCGCAGTCGCTAGTGAACTGCTGCCTGCTGTACAGACCTATCCATATATGACAAAACCGACCCGGTAAAAGGAGTCGGTTTTTTTGTATGCTTTGTACCCTGTATATTCACGCTAATCACTGTCTGATCGCTGTTGTATCTCCAGAATACATTCAATATATGTACTACGCTTTATTCACTGGCCGCCTATACACTGCTTCGTATCTTGGGTTCAGCTTTTAGTGCTGCAGTTCTGCTGACAGATGCAGACCCAGTTGATACTGCTTAGGGGTGATGCCGTATTTTTTGCGAAACAATCCGATAAAGTGAGAAATATTATCATACTGCAGGCTCATCGCGACCTCGGTCACCGTATGATGCCGGAGCAACCGGCAGGCTTCTTCCAGCTTGCGGTTGGTAATATATTCTCTGGGTGTCAGTCCGGTCAGTTTTTTGAACCGGCTGGTAAAATTCGTATGCGACATCCGGTAGTGACTCGCCAGATCTCGAATATGATGGATCGTGTCGATATGGTCATGGATATCGCGGATAGCCTGATGCACCGGATCACTGCGATCCAGTTGCAGTACCTGCTCCGCTCCCTGTATATGAAGCAGATGGTAGGTCAACTCCTGGGCAGCCAGATCGATCAAAAAGCGCCGATTCTCATCATGCAGACGGAGATGGCGCCGAATCCGCTGAATCGTATGCTGGAGATCACGGCTCTGATGATTCACTGCGCAGCGCAGCATTGTACGATTATCGATCGTAATAGACGTACCCAGCTCTTCCTCTACGACAGGATGCAGCCGGGCAATCAGCTGGTCACTCAGCTCAAATACCAGCGCACGCGTCGGTACCGGAATCTGAATTTCGATATGCGAATGCGCCGGCAGCAGCAGCATTTCGCTCCGGTCATGGGTAAAAAAATCTTCTGTCGTATGGGTACGTACATTTTTTTGCCCTTCCAGCACGGTACACAGCTTGGGCGACTCATAAGCGGCATAGTTTTCGTTATAATTTTCCGGCAGATCATAGTACAAAATACGCAGCAAATCCGTCTGATATCCATACTGAAGTTCATCATAACGGTCAAAGCCATGCAGTGCCTGTTCCATAGATTCTCCCTCTTTGAAAATACGTATATTTTACGGCAGCAATCGATATTTTTGTATCCGTTCTCGGACTACACTTAATAAAGTAAGTATAACTCAATTGCTTCTAACATCCAACAAGCGAGGTAGATCCGAATGGCAGGTAAAGCAAAATTTATGATGCCCGGTATGAGTCTGATGGGCGCCGGTTCCCTGCAGGATGCCGGCGAGGAAATTCGCAAGCTTCACTATCAAAAGGCATTGATCGTTACAGACCAACCGCTGGTCGATATCGGTATTGCCGGTACAGTAACCGGTATGCTGAAGCAGGTGGGCATTACCTCGGTGATTTACAGCGGCACACGCCCCAATCCGACGGTAGGCAATGTCAGCGAAGGATGGAAGGCTTATACCGATAACAGCTGTGACTGTATTATCTCTCTTGGCGGAGGATCTCCCCATGACTGTGCCAAAGGTATTGCCCTGCTCGCGACCAATGGCGGTACGATTGAAGATTACGAAGGCGTAGACCGTTCTGCACACCCGGCCGCCCCACTGATCGCTATTAATACAACCGCCGGCACCGCCAGTGAAATGACCAAGTTCTGCATCATTACCGATGAAGTTCGTCACGTCAAAATGGCTATCGTGGACAAACATACGACGCCGCTGATTGCGGTCAATGATCCTCAGTTGATGATGGCTATGCCCAAATCGCTGACTGCTGCTACCGGCATGGATGCATTGACCCACTCAATTGAAGCTTATGTATCCACCGATGCCACACCGATCACCGATGCCTGTGCGATCAAAGCGATAGAGCTGATTCGCGATTATCTGGTTCGTGCCGTGGATAACGGTCAGGACGAGGAAGCGCGCGAACAGATGGCTTATGCCGAGTTCCTTGCCGGTATGGCTTTTAATAATGCCGGTCTTGGCTATGTACATGCGATGGCCCATCAGCTGGGCGGATTCTACGATCTGCCTCACGGTGTATGCAATGCCATTCTACTGCCTCATGTGGAACGTTATAACATGCAGGCGGCTGCAGGACGTCTGGCAATCATCGCTCGTACACTTGGCGAGCTAGTCGACGAGTCACGGCCCGAAGAAGGCGCGGAACTCGCGATCCAGGCAATTGAGAAGCTTGCCAAGCGAGTCGGTATTCCTGCCGGCCTGCAGGGACTTGGCGTCAAATCGGAAGACTTTGATACGCTGGCGGCCAACGCGATGAAGGATGCCTGCGGCGTCACCAATCCGATTCAGCCTTCCAAGGAAGACGTTATCCGCATGTTTGCGAGTGCGATGTAAGGCCAATGATTCTCTCATTTATCCTCATTTTTTGGATCTGCAGAGAATCGCCAGGTTCTCCTATCCCATTTCATATCTTTGCAGTATCCAAAAAGCCCGGTGAGTATATCACCGGGCTTCTTTTTATATGATTTATAGCAGAGCTTCAATATCTTCTTCAAGATCGTATGGATCGGTTGTAGGCTCAAAGCGTTTGACGACTTCACCGCTGCGGTCGATCAGGAACTTGGTGAAATTCCATTTGATCGAATCACCCGGCATATATTCCGGATGACGCTCATGCAGCAGAGGCAGCAGGATTCTGGCTACCGAGTGCGTCATATCAAAGCCTTCGAACGGCTTGGCATCGGCCAGATACGTAAACAAAGGATGCGCATTCTGATCACGTACATCCACCTTTTGGAACATCGGGAACGTAACGCCATAATTCAGCATACAGAAAGCCTGTATCCGTTCGTTATCGCCTGGTTCCTGATCAGCAAACTGGTTGGAAGGAAAGCCGAGTACAATAAATCCTCTGTCTTTGTAACGATCATACAGCTTTTGTAGATCTTCAAACTGAAAAGTAAATCCGCATTGACTTGCTGTGTTGACGACCAGAATAACCTGATCCCGATATTCCTCCAAAGATACTTCCTTACCAGCCATGTTTTTTGCCGCAAATTGATATACGCTCATAATTAGTTTTACGTTCTCCTTTGATTACAATAATTTAGTAGCCTATTATATTGTAACCAATGTAAAACCATTTTGAAACTATAGTCCTAAATTATTTTTATTGAATAAAGGTATTTAGGACTATATAAGCAATTATTTTGTCGAATAAGGAACGGATTTACAGGAATATGAACCATGAGCACCGAGAATATTACTCCTGTATTTCTATATGGCAGTTCTTCTGGGTCTATATCTGTTATTCCTGGTCTTCAGCATGCTTATCCATAGAAGTTCCCATAAAAGGCTTGTTCACATAATAGTACATCATCGACATAAAGACCGACCCGCCGATCAGGTTGCCGATCGTTACCGGAATCAGATTATGGATAACACCGGCAAAATTAATGGTCGATGGATGATCGACGACCAGTGCAATCGCAAAGGTACACATATTTGCAATACTATGCTCATATCCCGAGATAAAGAAGCAGAATACAAATAGCATCATACAGAACAGTTTGGCTACTTCATTTTTGAGTCCCATCGGGATAAAGAAAGCCAGACAGACAAGCCAGTTACACAAAATCGCCCTGAAAAACAGCTGAGAAGTAGGTGCCTGCATTTTATGCTCTACTACATTGAGCAAAAAGGCATTGACCGAGTGGTCCGAATAGAGTCCCGTCAGGAAGATCAGCAAGGCAAAAGCACAAGCGCCCATAATATTGCCGATATAACTGGTCACCCACATCTTCACGACCTGCAACCAGCGCAGCTTGCGGATCAGCGCCGCGTAGGAATAATAGAACGTATCCCCTGTAAACAGATCCCCTCCGCCCAGCGAGATCAGAATAATCGCCGCACCAAAGGTAAGTGCTGCCATCGGGTAGGCGGCAGGTGATTCCACCGCATAAAAGAAATTGCCCGTCTTAAAGGCGACAATAACCCCGAATCCGATAAACATACTTGCCAGCATAGAGCGCGACAGGTAGCGGAGTCTGCTCTGTCTGAAGATCATATCCTTTTCCAGTGCCAGCTTCTCCACCTGTTTTAACGATTGTAGTTCCATTCATTCACCATCCTAGTATGAATTTGATTTGATTGACTCCCTGCTTTCCAGGTTGCATCGATGGCTGTTCCTGATTGTTCTACAATACCATATCCGTATAACCATAGGATTATGCAGATCGATTTCATTATAGAATTATCTACACGCAAATGCCCTGTTCTAACCCGATCCTTTTTGCCTACTTCTCAATAGACCATTAGACATAGGAATTAGTTCCTATTCTTCGACAAATTATGACTAAAGTCACTCAAGCTATTAACTTACTGAAACAATCTGCCGAAAAGATATTATAAGCAAAAGCAGTCACAAATTGGACACATCATTTTTCTGTAACCAACGATTATGGTGTTTTAACACCTAATCTTGATGATATATAGATGTTATCAGTAATTAATTCATCTCAACGTCGGTTTGTTTATGAAAAAAGTAACATATTTAAGCTCATTTTAATGAACATTTTGTGAAAGTGTGTTAATGTAAATTTACAATCAAAATTACGAGGTGACCGAAAATGACAAACCATAACAAAGTACAGCAACTCCGTGAATTGCTGCCCCAAGAACACCAAGGAATCACACGCTACGTTGAGCATGCTCTGCAATCGATCGATGATCTGGTAGAAAAACATCGCCAATACACTGCTTCTCTGGCAATCTACGGCGACCGTATCAATGGTAATGAAGAACGCGTATATCGCGATACCATTTCCGAAATCAAAGCACAACTGATCGAGACACTGGAAAGAACCGTTGAAGACTTCTCCCATCTGGGTGACAAGAACTGGAGCAAAAACTACAAAGACGGTATCAAGTAAGAATCGGATTTCCGGCTTGATACATCAATTATGGTATACACCGACATTCCATGAGATGATGATTAGATATAGCACCTGTAAACTCTATACCTGCACAACAAAAAACCGTGGCCCGGGAAGCCACGGTTTTTCTTTTGTCTTTTTTTAATAATAAGGTGCCATCATCAGATAGACAATAACTCCGGTAGAACTTACATACAGCCAGATCGGCATCGTCCAGCGGACGATTTTTTTGTGCTTGGCGATCTGCATCGTCCATCCCCATACCAGTGCGAACAGGGCCAGCGGCACAATAATTGCCGCCAGGAAGCTGTGTGTAATCAGAATAAAGAAGTATACGGTACGGATAAAGCCTTCTCCGCCGTATTTGGCTGTCTCCGGCGAGAGATAGTGAAATGTTAAATAAGTAACGAGGAACAGCAGTGTTGACGAGAAAGCTGCCAGAATAAATCCACGATGCAGCTTAATATTTTTTTTCAAAATCGAGATCAGTGCTGCGACGAGGAAAATAAATGTAAAGCTGTTAAAGATCGCATTCATCCGCGGCAGCATCGTAATATCAAAACCAACCGTTCCTTTGTAACCAATAGCCGGTGAGAAAAACAAAAGCAAAATGATGACGTTCGCAATTACAGATACGGTAATAATCAGACCTGTAAAATTCTTGTTGGTCGTTGGCTTGAGATTGCCGGTTTGTGTACCCTTGTCCATGTGTACTCTCCCATCCTTGCGATTCATACTGGGAATATCGAAATATCCTCATTATATTATATTTTAATAAACCGGATAAGGATAAGCAGATTGGTGACAACAGTTTGAACGTTTTGACAGGATATCGGTTTTTAGCTGTCCTTGCGCCAGATATCATGATATTCTTCATTGCGCTTGAACTGTGCCAGCGCATAGGAGCATGCCGGGACAATTGTCTTACCCTGTTCGCGGGCCACATCCACTACACGCTGTACGAGCTGCTGACCGACCTTTTGCCCCCGCAGTTCTTCCGATACAAAAGTATGATCGATAATGATCGACTTTTCGTCATAAGGGCCGAAGCCGATCTCCGCTTTGGGCTCTCCATCTACTTCCATTACGAATCCTTTATCATTTTCTATAATTTTTTGCATGCTTTTCGCTCCTTCCGAAATAGACAATATATCTTTTTTATCCCCGCTATTCTATATGACGAAACAGTCTGCTATCTTGCGATTGTCGCTAATTTGTCCATATTCTGCTTTTTGAAGCCTATATTCTAGAATATAAATTTATAAATTCTTTATATGTAAAATAAATACATTTAGTTCCAAGTACCTATTACCAGATTTTTACTGGTGTCGAAATATATATTGAGTCTTAAGTTAACTAACGGAGGTAACCTTTATGAAATGGTTTCATAATTTAAAAACATCGGCCAAGATCATATCTTCATTTATTTTGATCGTGCTGATCTTGATTGCTTTTGGCGTATATAGTCTTCATAACCTGGAGCAAAGTAGTGAAAGAACAAGTCAGATCTCCGGCAACAATCTAGTCTCTGTACAAAATCTACTCGGCGTACAAATCTACTACCAGCGTCTGAGAGTCGCTGTCCGTGATCTGAATACTACAACCGACCCTGACAAACAACAAACCTACCTGGACAAAATCACCCAGTTCAAAGCCGGAATTGATGCCAATATCAAAACTTATACTCCACTCGCTTCCACGCCTGTCGAACAGCAGGGACTTCAGCAATTCAATGCCGCTTATGCCAAATATATCGAGCTGTACAATCAAGCCATCCGCCTGGCGCAGGTACCCGGTGCTGCAGGAACAGCCGCTTTTATCGAGTTCAAGGACAATACGCTTAAACAAGCCGGCGATGAGCTGGGAACCATCCTCGATGGACTGATCGATTACAATGCCAAGCTGGCGCAGCAAGCCAGTGCAGATGCAGGCAGCGATTATCAAAAAGCCCGTACACTGACAATGATTATTCTGGCATTTGCTGTTATTTTCAGTTTGCTGCTGGGTTACTGGATCGCTCATATGATCTCGAATCCACTCAAAAAGCTATCCGCACTGATTTCCCAGTTTGCTGCAGGTGACCTGAGCAGCAAATCCGATATAGATACCCGCGATGAAGTTGGTCAACTGTCCGCTTCTGTAAATACAATGGCAGACAATCTGCGCGACCTGATTGCCCGGATCTCGCTGTCTTCCCAGAGTGTAGCCGCTGCTTCCCAGGAAATCTCCGCTACGACCGAGGAAATTGCGCATACCAGCAGCACCCAGGCAGAAGCTTCTGCTTCTATTACCGAATTATTCAAGGAACTGTCTGCCGCCATCGATTCTGTCGCTCGCAGTGCTACCGAGACAGCAGAGCTGTCCAATCACACTCTGGATATGGCTCATCAAGGCGGACAAGTCGTTAACCAGTCGATGATCAGTATGCAAAACATGAACACATCTATCCAGCGTCTGGAAGAAGATTCCCAGCGGATCGGCGAAATTATCAGTGTGATCGACGATATTTCCAATCAGACCAATCTGCTCGCACTGAACGCTGCAATCGAAGCAGCACGTGCCGGAGAACAGGGCAAAGGCTTTGCAGTAGTTGCCGATGAAGTGCGCAAGCTGGCCGAGCGCAGTATGGATGCTACAAAGCAGATCTCCAGCATTATCAAGATCATGCAAAAAAACACCCAGGACAGTGTAGCTTCGGTACGACAAAGTGTAGAGCAATCGACACAGACCGGCGATTCGTTCCAGAAAATCATTCATATGGTGAACGATTCTGCTATTCGCGTCAATGATATTGCAGCTGCCTGCGAACAGGAGTCCGCTCAGGCCAATGAAGTCATGTTCTCTGTTGAATCGATTGCTGCCGCAAGCGAAGAATCTGCTGCCGCTGCTCAGGAAACGGCTGCTTCTTCTCAATCCCTGGCCAAGCTGGCTGAAGATCTGAACGATTCCGTATCTATTTTCAAAGTATAAAATCATCGGATATTGGCAGACCTCTCTGCAGTCCGGTCTACCGCATAACAACCAAAAGCCTGTTCGTTCTCGTTATTTCGATCTACTCAGAAATAACAGGGACGAACAGGCTTTTTTTATTGATGGAGATTGATCGATCTATTGATTGATGAGCAGCTCTATTTGTTAACCAGCAACAAGATCAGCACAGTCAGCCTTCCTGACCACCCTGATATAGGGTCTCGTCCTGCGGAATCTCTCCCTGCCTGCGTTTCTCTTCTGCCAGCAGTTCTGCCGCATCATCCAGCGGCTTGTAGCCAATCTCCTGCTCCAGATAACCAATATCATAATAATTGTCCGTATTGGCTGATGTTCCATACAGATTCATATAGGTACGACTGTCATCCGCTTCGATACAGCAGCGCATCAGCTGTACCATATCCCGTTCCGATATCCAGATGTGCGCAGCGCGCTGGGAATGAGGACGGTCGTCACCAGGAAAATTACCTATTCGGACATTAAACGAAGACAACTGGTGCTGATCGGCATACAATCTTCCCAGCAGCTCGATATAACATTTGCTGAGTCCATAAATGCTATCCGGACGATACGGATCATTCACATCCACCTCTTCGCCGACTTTATAAAATCCGGTCGCATGATTAGAACTGGCGAAGATCAGGCGACGTACTCCTTTTTTGCGTGCGGCCTCGTACAAATGGTAGGCGCCGGTTACATTTACCGGCAGCGCTACACCGAGAAAGTCGTCATTATCCTTTTTCCAGCCAATATGGAGAATAGTATCCACGTTCTGCAGCATTTCTTTAATACGTACAGGATCAGTAATATCCAGCTGTTGGATTCCTTCTTCCTGGTTCTCTTCCACATCGGTTGCGATCACATCATACTCGTCCTTCAATCCCTGGTAAAGTGCACTGCCTATACGGCCACCTGCTCCCGTGATGAGTAGTTTGCGCTTCATAGTAACCCTCCCTGGTCAAGTTGTTGGAGATGATACGCACATTCCTTGAGTATACGGTCCACTTCCTGCAGACGAATCGGCTTGCTGATAAAGTCCTGCATACCTGCATTCAGACACATTTGACGATCTTCATTACGGGCAAATGCAGTAGTCGCTACAATGACCGGCTGCTCATGCTGCCGCAAACGATTGCGAATTTCATCGGTTGCTTCGATACCATCCATCTCCGGCATCTGGATATCCATGAATATCAGATCATACGGATGTGTCAGTGCAGCCACTACCGCTTCCCGGCCATTATAGGCGATATCTGTCTGGTAACCGAGTTTGCGAAGCATTTCCTGCATCAGCTTTTGATTAACAGGATGATCCTCAGCGACCAGAATACGCAGCGGACCGTATTTGCCCGCGGTACTTGCATAGACTGGCTGCTCGACAGCTACTGTGTCATCAGACTCCGTAACGTACTCTTCGTCGATATACTGCAGTGGTAGCACAAAACGGAAAGTCGCGCCCATGCCTTCTTCACTGTCTACGCTAATCGTACCGCCCATCAGTTCAATCAGCTTTTTGCATATAGCCAGTCCCAGACCAGTTCCTCCGTATTTGCGGTTAATCGCCGGATGCAGCTGGGAAAAGGATTGGAACAGCAGACTCTGCTTGTCGCTGGAGATCCCAATACCGGTATCGCTGACTTCGAACTCCAGTACACATTCGTTGGCACGTCGTTCCAGCTCGCGCACCGACAGATTTACACTGCCTTTATCGGTGAACTTGATCGCATTACTGATCAGATTCACCAGTACCTGGCGCATACGGGAAGCATCGCTGATAATCGTTGTTGGAATCCGTTCTTCGGTCTGGTAATTGAGCTCGATTTTTTTCTCGGCAGCGCGGGCAGAGAATAGATCGAATACGCTATCCAGTAATACATTCAGCTGAATCGGTTCATGATCCAGTACCATTCGTCCTGCTTCGATTCGGCTAAAATCGAGAATTTCATTGAGAATATGCAGCAGAGAATCACTACTGTCACGAATAATATCAATATAGCTTCGTTGTTCTTCATCCAGCGGTGTATCCGCGAGCAGTCCGGTCATTCCGATAATACCATTCATCGGTGTGCGAATCTCGTGACTCATAATAGCCAGGAATTCCGACTTGGCCCGATCGGCCCGTTCTGCCAATTCCTTGGCGCGGATAATCTGCTTTTCATTGGTAATATCGTTAAAAACAACTACAGCTCCCTTACGCTGTCCGCGATCCCAGATCGGTGTAATCCGGTAGGAGACGAGTACACTGGAACCATCTTTGCGCAGGAAGATCGCTTCCTGTTCTTCATAAGAGGTTCCTTCACGCAGTGCCTGGTCGATCGGATTGTCTTCCGGTGTGTAAGTCGTACCATCTGCATGGGTCAGCTGGAACATATCCAGCAAAAGCTGACCAGCCAGCTCGCGTGTGCTAAAACCAAGCATCCGGGTCGCTGCCGGATTGATAAAGGTTGTTCGCCCTTCATTATCCAGTCCAAAAATACCTTCGGAGACAGAATTGAGGATCAACGTATATTCGTTGCCCAGCTTCTCGATCTGCTCTACATGACGCTTCATTTCCGTAATATCTGTAGCGATTCCGTACACACCTACGATTTGCTTGTCGACTACAATCGGCAGATTCACTACACTGATGCGGCGGTATTCTCCACCTTTGACTACCACCTGGGATTCATAGGACTGCGGCTTGCCTCGCAGCGCCTGTTCAAAATGCTCCGCTGTATCATAGATACTTTCCGGCGCTATGAAGCATTCAAAAGATCTGCCGATCAATTCATCTTCCGAACGCCCCATAAGCACTTCCATCTGGGCATTGATCGTCGTATACCGGCCCTGGGTATCAAAGGAAAACACACTTGCCGGATTATAATCAAACAACGATTTATACCGCTGTTCGCTTTCCTGTATCAATAAAGAAGCCTGGCGACGCTCGGTAATATCCCGTGCGATCGAGATCATTTCCTTAATTTGACCATCTTCATTCTGTATATAGCGTCCGGATGCTTCAAGCCATACATATCCACCCGATTTGTGCCGATGCCGATAAATAACCGGCTTGGGCTGTTCGCCTACCAGATGCAGACTCATGTATTGCTGTACGGCAGCAATATCTTCACGATGAATATAATTCAGACTATTGTTGCCCTCCAGCTCTTCCGGCTGATAACCAAGAATACTGTAACAGGCAGGAGAGCAATAGAGATAGGCAGCATCCTCTACAGAATGACGGGAAATAAAGTCCAACGACTGCTCGGAAATGAGGCGATACTGCCGTTCGCTCTGTTTCAGCCGTTCTTCCATTTCGATCCGATTTGTAATATCCTGGGTCATGCCGATAATCTGTACCGGCTGTGACAGATGATCTATCGTCACATTCCAGTGGGATTGCAGATAACGAATCACGCCGCAGGGAAGGATAATACGGAATATATCTTCTCCATTGCTGCCAGTCTGCATAGATTGCCGCAGCTTGGCCTGCAGCGACGGCAAATCCTCTGGATGTACGATATCCCGTACCTGCTCGATCGACACTTCCGTATCGGCAAACACATAGCTGAATAGCTCCTGGGTTTCTCTGCTTACCGTGACCCGATTTGTATACACATCCCAGTCCCACGATCCAATATGAGCAATCCGCTGTGCTTCGCGCAGACTATCTTCATACTTTTTGCGGTCATTCACATTACGTCCGATCCCGAGTACTTTGGTGATTTTACCTTCACTATCACGAACGACCTGGAATGAAATTTCAAACCACAAGTAATAACCCTTTTTGTGCTTCAGACGACGGGTCATCATGCCCTGATCCAAATATCTCTGACCACTGGCGATCATGCCCTGGGAATCATCGGCATGGTAATACTGCATCCGATTCTGACCGATCATCTCTTCCGGTGTATAGCCCAGCACATTATAAAAAGAATCCGATACATAACGCAGAATTCCATCCGGTGTACTATACGAAACCAGATCATTCGCATGCTCGGTAATCAGCCGGTAGATTTCCTTGTCTACGCCGGACAGATACGTATGGCGGCTAACCGGCTCGATTTCCTGAAATTGCGCAATATAATAAAGGGTTTGTCCCATAGTACCCCATACGGTAGACACTTCAACACCAATCTGCAGCATATGGCCGAGACGATGCTTATAATATCTGCGGGTGCAGTATGAATGACTTCGAGAGACAGCTGCTTCCGATGCAATCGTTGTGTATGGATAGGCGATCGGACTTGCCGGGTGAACAAGATCTTCTTCACGCAGTGTATACAGTTCGCTCTCTTCATAGCCCAGCAGTTGACAAAGCGCAGGGTTAACCTGCGTCCATGTGCCATTCTCAGGCTCAATCACTGCAATACCCATAGAGGCAGCATGAAAAATATGTTCGTAGATCATTCGGTCATGTCCTGATTGATTAATCACATTAGTCCCCTCCAATAACACCACTTGCTCGGATTCTTCTTTCTCTGTTTGATTTGCATACTTTATTTATTCGACTTGCAGAAATGTATTTGCTGTATTTGCTGATTTATATGTTTGAGATTATATACTGCAGATTACCCTTTTATTGGTTAACCGAATAGCGCTGCAGCGTCTTTCTTGCACGAAATACAGCGATCCCGAAAGATACGGGCAAATTTATTTTCCACTGGTCAAATAAAAGGGCAAATGAAAAAGACACCGGCGCTGCCATGTGTGCATCACCAGTGTCTTGCGTATGACCTCACTGCCGGACTGACATGCAGCCTGAGCAGAATAGGTTAGGCTTTAAATTCTTTGTTGCCTATTGATTGAGATTTGTTGTTGTCGTTGTACTTTTACTTTGACGCATAGCGCCAGAGATATTACGTACCTGATTCATTACTTTGTCACGAGCACCTTTGTTACGCATCAGATATACAGCACCCAGTCCAATTGTTGTCCACAGAGCTTTTCTTCCAGTCATGATGTTCTTCCTCCTTAGATGTTCAATTGTTTTGCTTTCTTCTTCGCGTTGTTGCTTAACTACAATTTACCCTTCCCGGTAGAAAGTAAACATTCTTTTAACAGGATATAAATCACCCCATTACAATTTTATTATTATTTTTAGAGTTAGTGGTCGTTCAAACGTTTAGACCTGAAATAAATAAAACTATTCTTTCTTAATTTATTGATCTTCTTTATTACAACCAGAAATAACAATCTATTATCAGCTTTCTGAGCTGCTATCAGAGTAGTCAACAGAGCAATCAACTTTGTCACTATCACAGGTTGTATAATACTCGGTATTATCATTATACGTACTACTAGAGTAATAATCGGAAGACGTTCCTGAATGACAATGGTTTGTAGAACGATTAGGTTTTTGCCCAAATATCTGCCTCGGAGCAGGTTCCAATTGATTTAAGGTATACTTTACAATCCTAGCAGTTGTTAGCGGTCTAGAAAGTATTGAGGATGTATTTCTGTAACTATGCAGAATCGAATGAGTTGATATAAATTCCTCGGCTGTCCCAAGGATAATACTTGCTTGTAGTATCTTCTCCAAAAATTCCGAATCATTTCGATTAGCGTATCCACCATGTATCATAAAATGACGCCATTGTGCGACAGTTCTAGTAAGGGCTCCAGTTTGTTTGTATCGGAGTATAGAGTGACCGAGCATCATAGATAAATGTATTAGTAATAATAACAGTGATAATTCATTGAATCCTAACAGCACAACACTACAAAGGCTAGCCATGAATACGTACACAGCAAGCGAAAAATGCTTGTCTGATAATAAAAGAGCTATTAGCGCCTGAAAGATTATCCATATTGTTACCATTTTCGTGAATAGATTAGGTATTACGTGTATATTTGTCATCCAGAATAGTAAGCTGACTAAGATAAAAGTACTTAGGATAACTGCAGCACGGACGAAATTTGAGGGATTCATGTATAAGAGAAACTGATGCTTAAAACCTAGCCTTTTCGTCCATTTTCGCCATTTTTTCAAACTATTCTTTTTCCAACGGATCGATTGTTTATTGTGTTGTTCTGAAGCAATTGAATCGGGTCCAAACAGAGAATCCAGTACAAAACGTTGACCTTCATTTTCTTTAAATAACCATTTTAAAAGATAACGCTCATCTGCTCGAAATACACTATTATCTTTAGTTGTCTTGTCCATGCATAAAGTATATCCCGGATTCAACGGATAACGACGATAAGCAGGAGAAGCATACATGCGATTGATATGTATCAACCCACGCTGATACATGGAGAATAAACTGGCAACAAGATGAATCCAATGTCTATCTTCGTGATGCCACCAAAGACTAATTGTCAATAAATCCATTCGAGCCAACTGAGTATAGGCGCTATTTTTCTGGTTGGAAGTACGATAGTACAAAACAAGCCAAACTCCTATATAAAGTATTCCACAAAGCAATATAGCTCCAAGTATAAGCAGCAATATTATCACTATATCACCGACCTGCAGACATCCACTCTCCGATATGCAGTTAATCCTGCTTTCCCAGTTCCATATTCCAGTGCCTGTCATAATGTATGTATATAGTTCTTTTGTATTTAAATAATCGCTGCCAAGTAGATGCACATATACAGGAGCATGTTGTATTTTGTACACATAAGGTAGCTCTATTATCCATCCACTAATAGCAACGATTATTAATATAAATGTGCTAATTATCGTGAATCTTTTCAACAAATTATTCACTTCCCTATTTATAAAGTCAGATCCCAGTTTACTTATTATCTTATCGGAATCTACTCTATAAATGATGGTACTTTCTTAAAAATCAGAATCATATCAGCCGAGTATCTAAATAATCAGACAATCCCCGAATCCCCTCTCCTACTACCCGGTTATGATTCCAGATAAAAAAAGGTCTCAGCCATGGCTCGCACAGATTCATCCAGAACTTGCGCGTCTGGGCTTCCCAATAATAATGCAGCCTTGTACAGTTGCCCACCTGCTCCAAACGAAAGACCCCATACCCTTTCAGATCACCGGAAGCCTGCATCCGGATCAGGTAGGGTGCCTGCTTCTCGATCACATGAAAGTGAAAAGACAGACTGTACCACAGTTTGGTCTTCATATTCATCAGATACTTGTCTCCAATACCGGCAGGATGATCATGATCGTCCAACTTGTCAAAAGACACACCCTGCCAGCAGTTAATCTGCTCAAAATGGCTGATCAGATGCCATACATCCGATATGTCTGCCTCCAGCAGCCAGCTGTCTGTAAACTGGTACTTCCCCATCGTTAACCCTCCATGAATTCGTTCAATGCCGGGAATTAGCGGTATATTGTAGTTTCATGATGAGCGTTCGTAACTTCCGCATTTAACTGTCTGGCTAAGCCATATACACCTTCATCCATCACCTTATCGTGACTCCATATATACACCGGACGCATTGCCCGGTTGGCAGTTCTCAGCAGGCGATGGTGGATACGTACTTTCCATTCGCACCGGAGCATAGTTGATTGTCCATCATCCGTTTTACTCATAAAGCAGGTACCGATACCCGACAGCGGCCCTTCTACTTCCAAGGTAAACTGATCGGGTTTTTGTTTATCTGTGACTTTGAGCAGAATAGAAAGCCGAAACAACATTTTTGTCTTAAAGGTACAACGAAAAACATCGCCGATTCCTTCCGGCCCGCTGCCCTGTTCCACCTTTTCGAAGTTTACATTATCCCAAAAGTCGATATTCTCGATATGATCAGCCAGCTCCCATAACTGCTCACGGGGTGTGCCAATCGTCCAGCTGCTGACAAACAGATAATGGTGTTTCATATCAAATCATGTCCAGTGGTACTTTGTGCGACGGTGCAGCAAAAGCTCCATTTAGCAGATCCAGCTGCTCGGACGTCAGCTCGATCGCTGCAGCCGTTGCGTTGCTCTCGGCATGTTCACGGCTGGATGCCTTGGGAATCGCCATCACGTTACCGCTACGAATACACCAGGCCAGCATAATCTGAAAAGGATGTGCTCCCTGCTGTTCAGCAACGTCCTGTAATGCCTGATGAGACAGCAGTTCCCGTCGCAATGTGCCTGCCTGGGCCAGCGGCGAATAGGCCATAATTGGCATCTGGTGCTCTTCCTGCCAAGGCAGTAAATCCAGTTCAATCCCGCGCGAACCGAGATGATACAATACCTGATTGGTTGCGCAATTTTTGCCATCCGGCAGACTGAGTAGTGCATTCATATCCTCTACATCCAGATTCGATACACCCCAGCGGCGGATTTTGCCCTGCTGAACCAGCTTTTCCATGCCTTCCACTGTATCATGTAAAGGAATCTGACCGCGCCAATGCAGCAAATACAGATCCAGATGATCGGTTCCCAGACGCTTCAGGCTGTTCTCGCAGCTGTTGATCAGCCGTTCACCGCCTGCATTATGCGGATATACCTTGGATACGAGGAATACGTCATCCCGTCGTCCCTGAATGGCTTCGCCGACCAGTGACTCGGATCGTCCTTCGCCATACATTTCTGCCGTATCGATCACGTTCATTCCCAGCTCCAATCCATATTGAAGCGCCTGGATCTCCTCTGCTTTGCGAGCAGAATCATCTCCCATATTCCACGTCCCCTGCCCGATAGCAGGCAGCTGCGTTCCATCTTTTAATGTAATATAGCGTGTATTATTCATCGGTGGAAGCTCCTCTCGAATTGGCTGTTTATTATGCGTATTGCAAGCTGTCTATTAGAAATATTGCAATTTGAATAATGGATAACAATATGGCGGATTATGGTACATACAGCCGATATTCCCTCCCTACCCATTAACCGATATAGACTGGTGAAGAACCGCCAATCATACTGAATCTGTTGATATTGCAGCTGAATAACAAAAAGACAGATATCTCTGCATAGAGCATCTGTCCTTGGGTCGGGTTATAGGCAGCAATATCCACTGTTTATAATTGTGAATAAGCAGCAGTATTCGTACTCTATCGGCTAATCACTGGAGCTACTACTGGAGCTGCTGGAACTATCCGAGGAATCTGAACTACTGCTGGACGAATCGCTAGAGCTATCATTGCTCGATGAGTCGCTTGAACTATCGCTGCTATAGTAGTCACTGTCACCGCTTGCCGGGTCACTGGCATCATAATAATCACTGCTGTAATAGTCGTCATAGTAGTATGCGACACAATCTTCTCCATCCTCGGAATGCACGACTTCATATCGTCCTCGCCAACGTGCAACTACAGGATATAAATCAAAAATAGCCGCTTCTGCCTCTACCATTTGCCATGCATGCATTAGAAAAGTATGATTTTCTTCATGCTCATCAGTCTGCCATTCGATCCATTCCTGATGCCTGTCCATAAAAACTTCACCACATTGAAGTACGATACTCGCCTGAATTAAGTATTCCAGCCGCTGCGGATCATCAACATATTGATATTTCCCACGCATTAGATGTCTTTTAAACCAGCGAACTTGTGAATAGCGTAGCTGTTTGCGGCTAAAAGGCAATACATATACGGGCAGCAAACAGCAGAATATGGCAATGATTATCAATAATACATTCGGATTTTGAACAATACCATATATGATACAAACAGCGCACATACAGCCCGCATAGATCAACAAAGCATTCCTAGACCAATCTGTCACATATAAAAATATCAATAACCATCCGAAACCAACTACAATTATAGGTGATACAAGCCAAATCTCTTCAAGTTCGCCGAGAAACAGCAAGATACAAATCATCGTAATGGTCAAGCCGCCAAGCAGAACGAACAGTTTTCGAATCCACATTTTTTCCTGCAGCTTCTTCAAATTCCATGTGTTCTGCAACACTTCTTTCCATTCCGCCAGATCTTCATTCAATTGCCATAACCGCTCCCGATAAAATTGAAGTCGCTCTATATCCTCTGTCTCATTTGGCAAAGGACCGGCAATGGTATTAAGACGGAATTGGTATCCCTCTTTATGCTGAAATAACCAGTCTACCAAATATTGCTCATCTTCACTTAGCTCTGTGTACTCGAATTGCTCGGTCAGTGTAAAGCGAAGCTTACGAACATCTGTCCAATGCTTGGGATGCAGTGATATTGTAATAAGCCCTTTATTATACAGAGACAGCAATCCAGCAAAGATGGCATTACGATATACTTTGCCGCGATTATAGATCAGGTTAAGCTCTAAAATATTATATTTCTCATAACTTTGCGGATAGATAAGCCCGTACACATAATAACATCCCTTAATAGCCCATATGCATAGGCAGACAAACAAACTGAAGATACTCAGACAGACCGCAATCATCGTGACCCAAACGGATAGCTCCATGAACACATTCCTTCCTTTCTTCAATCGACCTATTTTATGTATTTTTTGGTTGATCCTATATTTAGTTTATCGGTACCAATTTTCTGATATTGGATGCATCTCAAGATTTTTTCTATAAATAATTCCTGTTAAAGAGAAATACATCATAGTGCAGATCATCTAACCTGTGTTATTTTACACACATCTAAAATGATAATCATTCTCAATAAGGAGATGAAATTGTGTATCTCTGTTCAGCCCTACAATTAACTTCTATACCATCCGGTCACTCGGTGCGTGTTCATTCTCTCGACGGTATCGATCTGCTGCTGCGCCGGCGGTTGATGGATCTGGGTATCCGTGAAGGTACGAAGATTTCGATTACCCGCCGGGGTCTCTGGGGTGGGCCGATTATTATCGAATACAAAGGACAATTTATTGGCATCCGTCAGCGCGAAGCCCGTCTGCTGGAGGTTGTTGGTTCATGAATACTATTGCCCTGTTCGGCAATCCCAATACCGGAAAAACTTCTCTGTTCAACAAACTGACTCGTTCGTATGCGAGTGTAGGCAATTGGGCTGGAGTAACGGTAGAGAAAAAGGTAGGTACCCTGCGTGACAAATCCGCGCTGCTGGTCGATCTACCTGGCGCTTACTCGCTGCATCCTCTCTCCCTGGACGAGGGAGTCACTTCCCAATTTCTGATTGATGAACCGCCTGCGAGTCTGATCAATATCGTGGATGCCTCGCAGCTGGAACGTAATCTGTACCTTACTGTGCAGCTGCTGGAATATGGCTGTCCCATGGTCATTGGCCTGAATATGATCGATGTAGCGCGCGGACGGGGAATATTTATCGATGAACAACGACTATCTGCAGAGCTAAAGGTTCCAGTTCTGCCGATTATTGCCCGCTCTGGACAGGGCACAGATGCTTTGCTACAGCAGTTGGTGGATCTTCCTTCCAAGGATAACAAGACAAAGCGTTCTTTCCGGCTGGATTATGGACTTATCGTTGAGGATACGCTGCTTACGCTCGCCGCAGCAATCCAGCCTACCCTGCCAGAACGTACACCGCAGTATGTACGCTGGGTAGCACTTCAACTCATAGAGGGCAATCCAGTGGTCGAGCAATATGCGTATTCCCTATTGTCTCCTGACTGGATTGGACAGCAGCTGGAATCATGTTGTACCCGATTGGCTGCAGATAGTGAGGATTCCACGCCAGCAGAATATCTGCGCCGAATCCGTACACAGTGGATCACTCATCTGTACAATCTGACAGCAGACCATAGTCGCGCCGGCAGCCGGACACTTACCGAGAAGGTCGATGCCGTACTCACTCATCCACTGTTCGGTATTCCCATCTTTCTATTCATGATGTTTGCTATTTTTAAATTGACCTTTGATTGGGCGGGTAATCTGCTGGCTGACCAAATCGATGCGCTGATAGCTGGTCCGGTTAGCAGCGGCGCTACTTCCCTGCTGCAGCTGCTCGGTGCTTCCACATTTACACAGGGATTGATCGTCGACGGAATGATTGCCGGTGTAGGCGGAGTGCTTGTATTCATGCCACAGATTGCGATCCTCTTCCTGATGATTTCGCTGGTCGAAGACTCGGGTTATATGGCACGGATTACCCTGCTGATGGACCGGATGATGGAATATGTCGGATTGAACGGCAAAGCCTTTATCCCGTTTATTATCGGATTTGGCTGCAATGTGCCTGCCGTAATGGCTGCCCGTACAATTGAGCAGCGGCGTGAGCGTCTGCTGACCATTCTACTCGTGCCGCTGATGTCCTGCTCTGCCCGGCTGCCCGTCTATACACTGTTTGCCGGTGTATTTTTCGCCCGTCATCAGGCTATTGTCGTTATGATTCTGTATGTACTTGGTATGGTCGTCGCGCTGGGACTGGCGAGACTTCTGTCGAACAGTCCATTGTTTGCCAGGGAAAAGTCGTTTTTTCTCGTAGAGCTGCCGCCTTATCGTGTTCCACAGCCGCTCTCGCTTTTCCGTAATACCTGGGAAAAAGTCAAAGGATTCCTGCACAAAGCAGGCACCATCATTCTCGCCGGCTCGGTGGCGATCTGGCTATTGTCGCATCTGGGTATGCAGGGCTATGGCGTAGATATGGATCATAGTTTTCTGGCAGCGATTGGCGGCGTATTCGCCCCTCTGCTGGACCCGATCGGATTCGGTACATGGCAAGCAGTTGCTGCACTGCTGACTGGATTTATGGCCAAGGAAGTCGTTGTCTCTACCATGAACATTATCTATCATGCACCTACGATAGAGGGACTTGGTGCACAGCTGAGCCATGCGTTCACAGCCTTGCAGGCCTTTAGTTTTATGGTATTTGTGCTGCTGTATACACCCTGCCTCGCTACTGTCAGCGTTATTCGCAAAGAAACACAATCCTGGAAATGGGCCGGTTTCTCGATCCTGTATGCTGTACTGATCGCTTATATACTGGCTTTACTGATTTACCAGCTGGGCCGGTTGCTCGGATATACATGATACTTTTTGCCAGCAGTAATGTTCGCATGTCTATTCAAAAGGAAAAGAGGTTTTGTATATGATCAATTGGATTCTGCTGCCGGTTATCCTGCTGTATACAGGCTGGATGTTTTACCGATTCTGGCAAAAAAGCAAACAGGGCGCCTGTACAAGCTGTCCTGCAGCACGAACATGCGCAGGCTGCTGCACAACCGAGACACCTGCGATAACCAAACCTGAATTAAGCAGTATCAAGCAAGCCGTCGAATAAGCTGCATGCTGCTATTCTTCTATTAGCTGGATAATGTACTAATCAGCCTGTACCCATAGATCCGAATATCCGATAACCAAATAAAACAGGCGGTAGATCATCGTATATCATGATCTGCCGCCTGTTTTTGTATATTGGCTACTTTGTGTTTTGTATATCTGCTATGGCTATATCATCCGTTGTTGCAAATAACACCCGGATACACCGGAATGATCAAGAAGGCAACGATCCTTCCTGTCCCGGCAATCGTCATATCGGATTACTTGATTCTGCGTTCACCGTCATACGTAGCAATCATCTGGTACAGATCCGGACGACGGTCGCGGAAAATCCCCCACTCCAGACGCTGGGTCTCCAGCAGATCCAGATCAAATTCAGCTACCAGCACACCTTCACTGCTGCGATCCGCTTCCTGGACTTTGTTACCCTGTGGGCCAGCGATAAAGGAAGAACCGTAGAAATTGATCGAAGAGTCTTCGTCTTCTTCTTTGCCGATACGATTGGAGGCGATAACCGGAATCAGGTTGGCGCCTGCATGGCCGAGCATACATGCCTGCCAGTGATCCTTGGAATCAATCGACGTATCCTGCGGCTCCGAGCCGATCGCTGTCGGGTAGAACAGCAGCTCTGCCCCCATCAGTGCCATGCAGCGTGCCGCTTCCGGATACCATTGATCCCAGCAGATACCTACGCCGATTTTGGCATATTTGGTATCCCATACCTGGAAACCGGTATCTCCCGGGTTAAAGTAAAACTTCTCCTCATAGCCCGGACCATCCGGGATATGACTTTTGCGGTAGCGACCCAGAATCTCGCCGTCTGCATCGATCACAGCCAGGGAGTTATAACGCGCATAGTTTTTCTTTTCATAAAAACTGATTGGCAGCACAACATCCAGTTCTTTGGCTACTGCGCGGAAATGATTGATCGCTTTGTTGTGCTCCAGTTCGGTAGCATACTGGTAATACTCTGCTTTTTCCTTTTGGCAGAAGTACGGCGTCTCAAACAGCTCCTGCAGCAAAATAATCTGCGCACCCTGTGCTGCTGCTTCGCGTACGAGGCGGTCTGCTTTGCGGATGTTCTCGTCGATATCCCAGGAACAGCCCATTTGTGTAGCTGCTACTTTTACATTTCTCATGATATGGGGTTCATCCTTTCCGGAATGGATTTGCGTTCGTAACCTGCTGTCTTTGGTATAACCTTACCGCTGACTGCTATTTATACAGCTATTGCTTCTATATATACCGTTACATTTGTCTATAATTAGTAAATATCTGCCGGCGCTTACTTGCCTGCAGGAATCTGCTGGGTGGTACAGTGCACGTTACCGCCTTCGCGGATAACTGCCATTCCGTCAATCGTGCGAATCTTGCGATCCGGGAAAGTCTGCTGCAGTACTTCGATCGCATTACGGTCTGCTTGTTCAGCGGTACCACCGAATACCGGCAGAATAATACCGCCATTTACAAAGTAGAAATTCAAATAGCTCAGTGTCAGACGCTGCTCGCCATACATGACCAGCGGTGGCTGTTCGATCTGGATCACTTCCAGCTTGCGTCCACGTGCGTCGGTCGCATCGGCGAGAATACGCAGATTCTCCTGGGTAATCTCATAATTATCATCGGCAGGATCATTGCACACTTGAAGAATGACTTTACCCGGCGCAGCAAAACAAGCGACATTGTCAACATGACCATCGGTCTCGTCACCAGCCAGACCACGATTCAGCCAGATAATCTGCTCTACATTGGTGAAATCCTTAACATGCTGTTCGATCTGTTCACGGGACAGCTGCGGATTGCGGTTGGTATTCAACAGACATTCTTCGGTCGTCAGCATGGTGCCTTCGCCATCCACATGGATCGATCCACCTTCGAGCACGAGCGGAGCATCAAATTGACGCAGGCCGAGATGCTTCAGTACAGCCGGTGCGACAGCATCATCCAGATCCCATGGCTCGTACTTCCCACCCCAGGCATTAAATCCCCAGTTGATACCGGCACGTTCACCAGCTTCATTCACAACAATGGTCGGTCCGTTATCACGCAGCCATGCATCGTTGTGCTCCAGTGGCAGGAAATCTACGGTTTGTCCCTGGAACAAAGCTTGTACTTTCTCCAGATCATCCGGATTTACGACCAGTGTAACCGGCTCAAACTCGGCAATGGCACTAACCAGCTCCTGGTAGCCTTTGCATACATTTTCGTAATCATCCGGATACACCATGGAATCCTGTACCGGCCAGGATAACAGGGTACGTTCATGCGCTGTCCACTCGGCAGGCATCTTATATTGCAAATCAATTGGTTTCATTCGTATTCGTCACCTTATTCATATGGTATAGGTCATGCCTTGCGATCAAGAACTCATCATCTGTATCCGATCAAATGCCGTCGGATAGATCTCAAACAATTGGAACAAACTATATCATACAATACCTGTACACGTTGTAAAGTGATTTGCGTAAATTTTATGTAAAGGATTATACTTTCTGGACACAAACAAAAAACCACCCTACCGGAGCCTGTTCAGATGCTCTCAATAAAGTGGCACGTTCATATAATCCTATGTGCTTGGGCTATTATTTCTTTTTAGCAGCTTTACCCTTGCTGGAATATGCATAATCCAGAACAGGCAATTCTTTTTGGCCTCGGGTCATAGGTGACTTGCACTGTGAACAAACCGGCTCTTCTGCGAGTGCATAATCGTTACGCATCCAGCCGTTGCACTCCGAATCCGTGCATACCCAGATATCCGTCATTTCTGTAGGAATTTCTTGCAGTGGATTTTTCCGTGAATAGTACATGTAGTCCCCTCCCAGAGCGTGATCAATATTTCGCTAGTATTTGCGGCCATCTATTCAATGTACACGGGTTACTACCGATAAAGAATATAACAACAGTAAAAAATACCGTATCATCCAGCTCATGGAAATACATGGGCTTGCTTAATAAAAAAACACCCTTAACAAACGTTAAGGGCGTCTCTTAGCTGAATTACAGTTTTACAACGTTTTCAGCTTGTGGTCCACGGTTTCCTTCAACTACGTTGAATTCTACGCGTTGGCCTTCGTCCAAAGTTTTGAAGCCGTCACCTTGGATAGCGGAGAAGTGAACGAATACATCGTTGCCACCTTCAACCTCGATGAAACCAAAACCTTTTTCTGCGTTAAACCATTTTACTGTACCTGTTTGCATGTGGAATACCTCCAAAATTAAATTTACATGACCTTCTTTATTCAGAGGAAAATACATCCGATAAAATAGAAAAATCACATATTGTACAAGGTTATAAACCTTCAAAATAATAACCCTCTACAATATGTGAGTTCAGGTCACGATTTCGATATTCTTATTATAACCCATAACCTGAATAAAAACAATGACTATAAGGTAATTTTTGTAATTTTATTTTTTTTGTGTTTAATCGTACTTCAAATGCTGCAATATCAATGTATTGACGCGCTTTGGATCTTCATGGTGAAGCCAGTGTGTACAGTGGTCCAAATGGATCAATTCTCCGTTTTCGCATTTGCGGATACTCAGATCAGACATTTCTTTGCTGAGTGCCTGATCATTGGAACCCCAGATCATACGTGTCGGTACCGTGATCATAGCTGTATCGGAAATGTCCGGTCTTTTTTGCATCAGCGCACGATACCAGTTAAGCATCGCTGTATCGGCTCCCGGCTGAGACCAGGCTGCACGGTATAGATCCAGCTCCTCTTCGGAAAAGGCTCCTTCATTGGCAGACTGCTGCAGCATACCGGTCAGACGCTTCCAATCCTTGGCCGCCAGAATTTTCTCGGGCAGATCGGGAATCTGGAAAAAGAATACATAGGCACTCTTCATCATCTGTTTGGCATGGCTTTTCAAAAAGTCCATCATGACTGCCGGATGCGGCACATTCATAATCACCTGGCGACGGATCAGCTCCGGATAACGTTCCGACAGTCTCCACAGTACAATCGCTCCCCAGTCATGCCCTACCATATCTACCTGTGCATGTCCGGATGATTGGATCAGCCCGGCAATATCATCCACTAGTACATCCAGTGTATAGGAGTCGATCCCCTGCGGCTTGTCGCTCAGATTATATCCGCGCTGATCGGGAGCCCATACCCGGTATCCTTCGGCGACCAATGCTTCGATCTGATTCATCCAGCCGTGCCAGAACTCGGGGAATCCATGCAGTAAAATAACGAGTGGTCCATCCACCGGACCTGCCTGTGCAACGTGCAGGTTGATCCCGTTCGTAGCTACAGTATGATGTTCAATCTCCAGCGGTGTTGTATAAGTAGTCATGATCTGTGCCTCCTGTAGTGAATATTGGATGTTACGTGCATTAGGGAAGAATGGCTGCTTCTTTTTATCGACTTGTCTTTATTATATTTAACACTCCTGACCAAAGTGAAACCCGGTCTACTGGAATTGGACAGATGACCGATTTATCTTCTTCTATAATATAGAAGGTTGCAGAGAACCGGCGGAGCAGGTATTTACTTCTTTCGTTTCTTCATGATGCTGTTAACGAATATACTTTTTTATTTGAGCGTTGATTGGTAATGCTTGCCTTTTAATCTGCCTAATTAATGATCTATAATAATTAGGTTAATATGCAATCTACATTTGAATCAGGCAGTATGGTGATTTTATGAAATTTTTGGAGCTTCCCCATAATTATCCCGAACAGCTGGGCAATCAATCCAAATGGATCAGCAAGTTTATCCGTTCCTACTGGCTTGTCGTTTTTGTTCATACTATCGCCCAGTTAGGGTGTTTTTTATTTCTGTATTATCCAATAAGCAAATATGAGTTTTATATTCATACCCTGCTGGTTCCTGTCATTCTGATGAGCAGTATGATTATCTGGACACATTGGATTCACAGGCAGCAGCCGCACTTTATTTTCTATGCCATGTCTATTACCAGCACATTTATTACGTGGGTGATTATTTATCTCAACTATGATATCCGCATTATTCCTGCGCTCTGTCTGATGCCCATATTCTCTTCCGTCATTTTTTTTAGAAAACGACTGTTGTGGTTTTCTTCTATCCTGCAAATGGTGACGTTTGTAACTCTATATCTGAGTGACGCACACTTCCGTGAATTCCTATCCTCCTTTGACGCTGTCGCTACTCCCTCATTTATTCTGGCAGGTACGATTATTGCCCATATTATTCTGATAAGCGGTCGTGAACTGCTGGGTGATCTGCAGCAGACGATGCAGGCCAAGCAGGAACTGATCGTTCGTAATGCTATTATGAGCAAGCTCTCCAAGACAGACGGATTGACCAACTTGTACAATCAGATCTCTTTTCGCGATTATTATGATACAGCCTTTGATTATGCCAGCCAGGGGTCCGATCTGCATCTGGCTCTGCTGGATATCGATAATTTCAAGCAAATTAATGATACGTACGGCCACCGGGTCGGAGATATGGTGCTCGGCATTGTATCCCAGGTGATCCAGCAGTATATTTCTTCAAGCGATATCGCTGCCCGATATGGCGGTGAAGAATTCGCTCTGCTGATTCTGGACAAGAACTTTGATGAAGCGTATGAGCTGGTCGAGAATATACGCAGTCATCTATCCGGACTGCGCTGGAAAGAGCTGAACAACCAGACCGTAACGGTTAGTGTGGGGCTGCATAGCTGCGAACCGGGGCTGACCAAAGAAGAGCTATTTGAGCAAGTAGACAATTATCTGTATCAGGCCAAACGTTCCGGTAAAAATAAAATTATTACCGCGCGTCATATTGCCTGACAGCCTGCAGAATTGGAGTACAAACGGGTATGAAGAACACGTAGAGAACTACTATTAAAGAATGACAAACGAAGAATAACAAGCAAAAAATAATCAATAAAAAGCAACCAACAAAGAACAGCTAATAAAGAATGATCGACAAAAAATGATCAATAAAGAACTATCTCTTCTGTATAAATGGACGGAATAAATAACAAGCACGTTAAGCGCATAATTCGCTAACGTGCTTGTTTGAATTGAAATACAGGATGAATATTTATTTATAAAATATAAAAACACTCGAAACTATATTTATTGGAATCCTACAACCGGATGCGGTACATAAGGTTCTTCCAGCTGGCGAATCTCATCTGCAGTCAGCTGAACATCCAATGCGGCAACTGCATCCTCCAAATGATTCAGTTTGGTCGCACCTACGATTGGCGCGGTGATTGGTTCTTTTTGCAGTACCCAAGCCAGTGCGACCTGCGCCCGAGGAATACCACGCTGCTCTGCAATTTGCGCTACACGCTCTACCACCTGGCGATCGGCATCAGCAGTATTCGCATATAATCCCTGACCAAATGTATCGCTTTCGGAACGGGTCGTCTCTGCTTCCCAGTCACGGGTCAGTCTGCCGCGTGCCAGTGGACTCCATGGAATCACACCGATTCCTTCTGCTTTACAGAGCGGCAGCATCTCGCGTTCTTCTTCCCGGTATAATAAATTCACATAATTCTGCATCGATACAAAAGAAGCCCAGCCATTACGTTTGGAAATATCCAATGCCTTCATAAATTGCCAAGCATACATGGAAGAAGCACCAATATAGCGAGCCTTGCCGGCACGTACCACATCATGGAGCGCTTCGAGTGTTTCTTCAATCGGTGTATTCGGGTCCCAGCGGTGAATCTGATATAGATCCACATAGTCTGTTCCGAGACGCTTGAGACTGTTATCGATCTCCGTCATGATCACTTTGCGGGATAATCCGCCGCCATTAGGACCTGGACGCATTTTGCCATGTACCTTGGTGGCAATCACCACTTCATCGCGATTGGCAAAATCCCGAAGCGCACGGCCCACAATCTCTTCACTCGTACCATCCGAATACACATTCGCTGTATCAAAAAAGTTGATGCCTGCATCCAGCGCCTGCCGGATAAAAGGCCGACTCTCTTCTTCGTTCAGTGTCCACGGATGAGGTCCCCGATCCGGAATTCCGTAACTCATGCATCCCAGGCAGATCCGGGATACATCCAGTCCTGTATGTCCAAGCTTCACATAATCCATTGCACTGCCTCTTTCCGCCATCTTCGGCATAAGATAGGATAGTTCTCTTTCATCTTACCCCTTTTACCCGGATATCCGTCAAATTCGTATACAGCGAGCTGTGTTGTGGGTTCTTTTATAGCAGTCAGTAGAATACAGTAGATTCATCATAGCAGTCCCGGAGCAGCAGATTCATCACAACAGCCCAGGACAAGAGACTCCTCCTAGTAACCTGGGAGCAGCAGACCTGAAGCTGCACATTCAAAAAGCCCTCTCCGATTGTCGAACCGGAAAGGGCTTTAGAAATAGGCAGAATACTATCGCGCCAAGCTTTTACAATACTATTGCCGTACTTTTATCGAATTACTGGATATTCATCTGTGCTTCGCGGGAAGCGACAGACAATGCATTGACAGTCGCATCCCGTCCATTGGCTACAGACAGAACAAATGCCTTGTATGCTACACCTGGACGAATCGATGCACCATTTACATCTACGTTGGAGGTGCTGAATGCCCATTCGCTATATGTGGAGCCGGTCACCGTCTGGTAACGGGAACTATTCACACGGTTGGCATCGGCCAGTGTAAAGCTGTCTGCACTTGCAGCAGGCACCAGCATTACCGCATAGGAGCCGATCGCCGAGCTGTCAGAAGGGCGGTTAAAGTTTACGCGGATAGCACCTGCATTATTATCGGCAGTGGCTGTAACATTGGTCGGCGCCGCAACTGTCTTGTTGGCGATCACAAAATCATTGGAAGCGCCGGACAGTGCATTGACCGAACGTACAGAACCGTCGGCTACAGTGAGTACAAACACACGGTAGCTTACATTTTTATCAATCGCATTGCCATTGTAGTCCTTGGTACCTGCAGGCAGTGCCTGGGTGACTTTGGAAGCTGTTTTGGCGATACGTGTATAGTTGGCGGAAGATACGGAATTGGCTGTACTCAGATTGAAACCGCTACTCTGATCATTGCGCACTACAATAATACGGTATTCGGAAATGCCGGTATCGTTGGCAGGCGTAAAGCTCACCGTCACATCGGACGGGTTACTGTTCGCACCGCTGTTGCTGATAGCCAATCCATTTACTACCGCAGCTGCCGTACTGCCTCCCAGTGTAATAGTACTGGAAGCGGAAGACAGCGAGTACGTATCGGAAGCATCTCCGGAGCCAACGCTCAGGACGAATACCCGATAAGCCACTCCATTTTTGACCAGATCGCCATCTACATCACGCGCTCCGGAAGACAGCACAATCACACGATTGGAGCCGTTTTTGCTAACCGAAGTGTAATTGGAGCTGGATACCTTTTGAGCCTTGGTCTGGGTAAAGTTGCTGGAGTCGCCGGATTTGACGACCAGGACGCGGTACTGGCTGACCAGATTCTCATCGCCGGATTTGTTAAAGGACACCTGCAGATCACGTCCGTCTCCATAATCGCTCACATCGCTGACGCTGACTCCGTTGGTGCTGCCTACGGTTTTGCTGTTTGACGTGAGTGTGATTGTGGAAGAAGCGGAAGACAAGGAATTGCTGTACGATCCTGTTCCTCTGGACATCACGAATACACGGTAGGAGACATCGTTTTTGATATTGTCGCCATTATTGTCCTTGAGGGAAGAAGACAGAGTGACTTCACGGTCGCTGCCTGTTTTGGATACATCCATGTAGCGGCTGGAATTCAGCGCACTCGCTTTTTCCAAATCAAAATCACCGGAATTGGTGCTGCGTACGACGAACACCCGATAGCCGCTGATTCGGGACTCATTGGCAATTTTATCAAAGGAGACCTGCAAATCGCGGGCATCTCCATTGTTGCCTACATCGGTTACTTTGGTAATGGATGGTGCATCGACAGCTTTGCCGAGTGTCAGCGAGTTGGAGGCTGCAGACAATCCAAGCGTGTCCCCGCCGCTGTTGACTGCTGTTACAAATACGGTATAAGAGACACCTTCTGTCAATACTTTGCCACTTGTATCACGTGTGGAAGACTTCAGGCGTACGGTATGGTTGGAACCGTCCTTGGTTACGCTGGTATAGTTATCGCTGTTTACTTTGCCTGCTTCCGATGTGCTAAAGCTGCTGGCATTATTGGAAGGAACAACAAAGATACGGTAGGAAGATACCTTGCTCTCGTCAGATACCTTGTTGAATGATACGGATAGATCGCGTCCGTCTCCATTGTCTGCTACATCGCTTGCTTTTACTTCGCCCGGTGTAGCGGAGGCAGATACGGTACTGCCCAGATTGATAACCGTCTGCGCCATCGTCAGTGTGCTGGTATAGCCAGGATTGCCGACAGCCAGTACATACACACGGTAGCTGACATTTTTCTGGATCAGGGCGCCATCTGTATCTCTTGATTGTGGCAAAAGGGTAATCGTATAGTTGCTGCTGCCTTTGGGTACGACCTGATAGTTGGCTGCCGGCACGTTTTGCGCGGATGCCAGATTAAATGTGTTCATATTGCTGGATTTGACGACCAGAATGCGATACTGGCTAACAGCCGATGCACTTGCAGATCCCGGGAAAGCAACCTGCAGATCACTGCCATTCCCCTGCTGGCCGATCACACTGGCATTGACATAGGACACCGGTGATACGGCGCCTGTCGATGGTGTAGTCGTAACCGGAGGAATTGTTGCTGCTTTGCTGGTTGTAATACTTACGGTCTGTGTCGCTTTGTTCCAGCCGACTTTACTGCCCATTGCTTCGGTCACAAAGCGCAGTGGCACCATCACTCTGCCTTTGATGACCTTGGCCGGAACATCCATAGCAGTCAACTTGTCGTTGATAGTCGCACGGGTAGAGCCAACCGGCAGTACGACGGTCGTTGTGCCTTTGACGGCTGTAACGGTCTTGTTGCTTTGTTTCCACAGAACTTTGGCGTCGAGTGCTTCAAAAACGCCACGCAGCGGAACCATTGTGCGCGATCCTGACATGACGGGTGCCTGATCGGTGACCAGTGGTACGCCATTCACGGTAATCTGGATCGGTTTTGCTGCTTCTGCAGATGGTGTATGTAACCCTCCACTGACTACTAGTGTTGCTGCCAACAACGCTGAACTGATTTGCTTTTTCACTTTGTCATCCCCTTGTCCCCTGATTAACTGTACTTGTTCCATTATCCCTGTCTATTAGACAGCCCCTGTGCGGATAAAGTTACACCCGTTTATCTTCTTTTATAGGTACGGGCAACCGTTTTTGTTTGCGTCCTGATGTCGTCTAACTTGAAATTCCCAACATTGTATCGCCTAGATTATGGAAATTATTCCTTTTAGTCTATTCCAGACTCTATGTACGTTACCATCTAACAAATAACCGAACAACTCGATAATTGTTACAAATGGCAACAATTTATTCATTATCGGAACAAGCAATGCATTTGTTTACAGATCGTGTCTAATCTGGAAAATGGGCATGCCAACAGGACGCTTTGGCAAAAAGCGTCTCAGACAGCAGTATATGCGCAACCTGGGCTGTGATAGCAGGCAGGAGCGTAAGCTATTTACGCAGATCCTTGTTTTTGTCACGGCTCATATCCATATTGAGAATATCGCCGGTCAGGCCGGTACTGCGCAGCCATAGATACGTCACCAGCGTTAGTCCGAAGATCAGACCCAATGCTCCTGCATAACCCCATTTCCATTCCAGCTCGGGCATATTTTTGAAATTCATTCCCCAGATCGCGCCCAGGGCTGTCATCGGAGTCAGCAGTACCGTGAATACGGTCAGCGTCTTCATAATCGTATTGGAGCGATAATTGGCTATATTATCATCCACTTTGAGCAGGGAATCGATCTCGTGTTCATAATTCTGCTGCAGCATGCGGATACGTTTGAGATAAATGCTCAGAATCCGGTATGTCTCCGAATGATCGATAATCTCGGGGAATGTCTCTTCCACTCCGTATTCAATCTCGCGAAGAGCCACCGTATGCAGATTCCAGCGCGTCAGCTGATTGCGCAGATCAATAATCTCACGCAGCAGGCGGCTGCCGTTACTTTTCCTCATGCGTTCTTCAATATCGGTTAGATCCACCTCGATCTCGTCCATACGTGCAAACAAAGTCCTGATAAACGAATTCATAATAAATAGGAATCCTTCTACCGGTCTGGACAGACTGCTGATATGCCGGTCCCAATCCTGAGGCTCAACCTGATGCACCAGCCAGCTCATATCGCCTACTGTTACCAGCTTGTCGCCGGAAATATAGTAATGGAGCAGCCAGCTGTCATGAGGCTCATCGGTCAGCTTGGCGGTTAATGTACCACTCATCGTATGGGTTCCTTCCAGATGAGAATTTGTTGAAATATGATTATGACGGCACATCAAGCTCTCTGATGCCCATTTCTGAATACGTTCGTCAAAATCCGGGTGCTCAATCAAATGGGTGCTATCCTGCTGACGGAACCACGTCCAGCCTTGCTCCGATTGAATGACCTCAGCTTGTATCATGCTATCCTCCCCCTTCCTGCAACTTCCTTATTCTATTACCCTGAACAGACAGCAAGTGATTGATCTTCGTCATGTCTCTTTTGTGCTTATCTTTTCATAGTAGCCGGATTTCTGTAAGCTGTATGCGGGTATGTATATAGATGTTAGTTTACAATTTGATATTGTGCAATTGAGATAAAGTCTTCCCAAAATACATCAAAACATAGAATTTACTTTTACGCTGGAATAGGAGAAGCGACATGAAAAAAATTATGAAACCGGAATTCTGGAAAGAAAGCGTTATTTACGAAATTTATCCCCGCAGCTTCCAAGATAGTAATAATGACGGAATCGGCGATATTCCAGGCATTATTTCCCGTCTGGATTACCTCCAGGATCTGGGCGTAGATATTCTCTGGCTTACGCCTGTCTATCCAACCAGTAACGCCGATTATGGATATGATATTACCAATTATTACGATATCAATCCCGAGTATGGCACGCTGGAAGAATGGAAACAGCTGCTGCATGAAATCCACCAGCGCGATATGAGACTAATTATGGATCTGGTCATCAATCATACCTCGGACGAACATCCATGGTTCCAGGAATCCCGTTCTTCCAAAGACAATCCATACCGGGACTATTACTTCTGGCGCGACCCTGCACCGGATGGAGGTCCGCCCAATAACTGGACATCGTTCCTCGGAGACTCCATGTGGCAGCTGGACGAGCAGACCGGACAATATTATCTGCATTCCTATGGAACCAAGCAGCCGGATCTGAACTGGGATAACCCTAACGTACGCAAGGATATGCACAAAGCGATGCGCTATTGGCTGGATCTGGGCATTGATGGATACCGGATTGATGCGGTCAATTCCATCTCCAAAGATACCCGTTTCCCCGATGCCAAAGATACGGGCAATATGCAGGCCAATTCCTCGGAATTCTACAAAAACGGTCCTCATATTCACGAATATCTGCATGAAATGTATAAGGAAGTCTTCTCGCACTATGATATTTTCACAACCGGCGAAGCTTCGGATGTCACGCTGGATGACGTCAAAGCCTACAGCAACCCTGCGCGGGAAGAACTGAATATTATCCTGATGATCGAAGCTTCCAAAATATGCGATGATCCGCAGGATATGTGGAAAAGCAAACCATGGGAGCTACACGAGCTCAAGGAAATTATCGCCAAATGGCAAAAAGACCTGTATGGCGAAGGATGGATGGGCATCTATCTGAGCAATCATGATCATCCGCGCCTGGTCTCGTATCTGGGTGACGAAGGCGAGTACCGGGAAGAATCTGCGAAAATGCTAGGGATTTTCCTGCTAACATTGCGTGGTACACCGCATATTTATCAGGGAGACGAGATTGGCATGACCAATGCTACACATCTGCATACCATCGATGATGTTACCGAGCAGCAAGCCCAGGTATATTACAAAAAAATGGTGGAACAGTACGATGAAGATCCCGAAGTCATCATGAAGCGTATCCGCAGCAAAGCAAGGGATAATGCACGTACCCCGATGCAGTGGGATGACAGTGAACATGCTGGCTTCTCCCAGGATCAGCCATGGATTCCGGTTAATCCGAATGCAGCCGAGATCAATGTACAGTCCAATCAGGATAACCCCGATTCCATTTTGCACCTGTATCGCAAGCTGATCCATATTCGCAAGGAAAGCTCGGCTCTTATGTACGGCAAATACGAATGCATTATTTCGGAGCACAAGCAGATTTTTGCTTATACCCGTGAATGGGATGATGAACACTGGATGGTTATCCTGAACTTCTCGCGTTCGGAAGCGGAATTGCAGCTGGATCAGCATCTGGCCGATCGACTGAAAAATGCCGAGCTGATTATCGGTACTCAGGGTGCTCATTCCGAGCAGATTGCCGAGGATGCCAGAGAGCATCGCACCGTAACATTGCGGCCGTATGAATCCCTTGTTTTCCGCGGCCTGTCTATTCTGGACAGCTAGTTCGCGCTTACGTCGTATACGGATATTTTTTCTGTATTGTGCGTTGTGCGTTGTGCGTTGTGCGTTGTGCGTTGTGCGTTGTGCGTTGTGCGTTTAAGTCTATAGAAAAACAACTTCTTTTTGAATCATCAAAAAAGGCATTCCATTATGCAGCTGGAATGCCTTTTTATTGTGAATTGATGTATTTGGTATTATATCCGAAACAGGACTGATCTGCAGGATCGCAGATTTGCTCATCGCTGCTATCCGTCATACGGTATGCAGCATCCGAGCGTGTCCTACCAAATCCAACCTGCTGTTATGCTACCAGCAGCTGGATCACTGTCAGGATCAGACCGACGATAAATCCACAAATCGCGCCGTTGACCCGAATCCACTGCAGATCATTGCCGACTTTCTCTTCCAGCATATGCACCAGTGTATCGTTGTCCATCTGATCCAGATTTTCTTTGACCAGCTGACCGAGACGATAATGGTTGCGTCCGACTACACCGATAATTCCTTGCAGCAGGCGCTCTTCCCAGGCATTGATTTTCTCCTGGTCTTTGCTCAGGTCACGAATAATCGAGCGATACATAATGAACAGGTGACGTCCGCCGCTGTCGCGTTCGCGCTCCAGCATACCGACGATCATACCGCGCAATTCTTCCAGACGCTCCATCATAAAGATATTGGCTGCATCGCCTTCAAGCGTAGCCCGCGTCCAGTCCTTGATGCGGTCCCAGTTGTTCTCTTCATCCACGACCTGGAACAATTGTACCCGTACCTCACGCAAAATGGATTCGCGATATTCGCTATCCGCTTGCTGCAGATTGGACACGGTTGACAGCAGAATATTTTGCAAAATACCACCGAGGCTCTCCGCGTTCATCATACCGGCAAACGCCTGGAAAGCAAATCCTTTGAGACCGCCCAGATTGACATTTTCAAGCTGCTCGCTGGCAATCTCGCCCAGCTTGTCCCGGCTCGCCGGGCGAAGCGCCCATTCATGTACCTGGGTCAGGATATGATCCAGTGCCTTCTCATCATAACGCTCGTTCAGCGCATGCGTAAGTACCTTATTGCCTGCCGCATGCAGATCGGCTTTTTGGGCATAATCAGCCAATCCGGAAGCGATAAAGCGCGATACCGGCTCCAATGGAATACGGCTGATCGGCGGAATGACCAGATCAATCAGCTCGCGCCGGATCGTTTTTTTACCCAGCTGACGTGTAATCGCGGACACGGCGAACGGGAATAATTTGAAATGACGAAGCTTGGCTTCAATACTTTCTTTGTTTAACAGCTCATTCTCCATCGCCGAGATCAGCGAGCGGATAATTTTATCCCGGTTACGGGTTAACAGGGAGGTATGCGGAATAGGCAGACCCAGCGGATGACGGAACAATGCGGTAACCGCGAACCAATCCGCAATCCCCCCGACCAGTCCCGCTTCAAAGCCTCCCTGAATAATCTTGACCAGCAGGGTATCGGGCAAAAACAGCGTGATAATAAAACCCACCGCCATAACCGCCAGCGATATCCCTGCCAAATATCTGGAATTCATAGATTTCCTCCTCGTAACGCCTGAATCTGACAGCCAACCAGCATTTTTCATAGTATACCATACTACGGAATCCAACATATATTAAGCATATCAAGATACAGGTGAATCAATATCTTCTATTTCAGCTGTATTCTGATGAGCAATCCGGCCCAAAGCTGGTTAATGAAGTAACAGGCTGGCAGATATGATCCCAAGTTGCAGTCTTTCTGTTCATGCTACATGATAGATAGACAGATATCTCTGCGCCAATAGCGTTACATAGATGTTTGGCAGCAAAGGATACGATGGAACAAACCGAATATGTATCCGCATCAGCTGATTGTCACAGGTTTTTACATGTCTTGATTCCTGAGGAGGATGTAGTATATGTACATTTATCTAAGCTCACGCAATATTCATGATCAATTTCCCGAGGCGGCCCATCTGCCGGATGCGGTAGAGATGCATCATAACGGGGAGACTCGCTATGTTATGGAGATCGACGAGATTTTGCCTGTTGATATTCCTTCCGAAAATACATTTCGCTACGAGACGCTCGATAGCAGCGGTGTAATTGGTGGCGGCTTTGCGGTACTCAACAATATCCCGGTTACTGCAGATGGTCGCTCTGCTTTTGAAGCCCGCTTTATGAATCGGGCACGTAAAGTGGAAGACGAACCCGGCTTTGTCGGTATTCGTGTGCTGCGTCCGCTGGATGATGATACGTATGTGATCCTGACGCTGTGGGATGCCGAGGAGAACTTCACTGCCTGGCAGGAATCTCAAGCCTACAGCCATGCCCACCGCAAACGGAAAACCGAAGAAGGGATTGATGTGCAGCAGCCTTCTATTTTCCCGCGTCCTTCCTTTGTGAAAACGTATGTGATCGAAAATTAATCTGCGGCTGATCCACAAACAGATGATGCTTTATCACTCTATAATTAAAGACCCAAACCCGGATAACGACTCACCGGATTTGGGTCTTTTTTGATTGGTATCTTTATCCCTGTTGCTGTTCATATATAGCATGGCTGCATGGAAATAATGTAAATTTTTGCGGAATTCCTGTAACCCCAGCCGCTTAAAGCCGTAGAAGAAGGTAGATAATATTCCATATTGTTGTTAAAATGGCATTGTTATTGGAATACGTTATTACATTTAGAAATCGAGGGGTTATGTATGGGAATGAGTTACAACATGCAGCGCAAAAGTCAGTTGGACGCACGCGAACTGATGCTGTTGGAATCGGAAGTCAAAACGTATGGTAAAAACATGGTTGTCGCTTATGTACTATGGTACTTCCTGGGCATTTTTGGAGGACATCGTTTTTACATGGGTAAGATCGGAACAGCGGTAACACAATTAATCCTTTCACTGACGGGTGTAGGTATGATCGTTACAGGCGTATGGTGGGTTGTGGATGCCTTCCTGCTGCATACTTGGGTAAAAGAACGTAATGCTTATGTAGAAAGCAGTATTATCGATCAGATTCTCATTCAAAAGCCAATCACGCCGCCAAGCTACAATTACTGATTCCATTATGTTAACCAGATACGAATTATCTCCACAAGAACTGATGCTACTCAACTCGGAATTACGGCCCAGAGAGAAATCTCTGGCACTATCCTACCTGATGCTAATTGGCGGACATCTGGGGGTTCACCGTTTTTATCTGAGACGTACAGTCAGTGCAATTATTCAGCTTGTATTGTTTTTACTGGCTATGGCTGCTTATTTTGGATTTGCTTTTGCCGCAGAATTTAATGAAGGATTACGCTTGCCATTCCTTATTCTGATGCTGGTAACCGGCTTTCCTTTATTTGTCTGGATTGTGATTGATCTATTCATGATTCCGCGTATGGTACGCGATTTAAATCAGCAAGCAGAACATGAGGTACTCCAGCAGATCGAGTGGCTGAGACAGAATCCTCCACCAGCACGTGAAAGTATGGCTTCTCCTACAGCGGCTCCACAGCCAGGATACCAGCCACCACAGCTCTAAAAAGATTTGCTACGATAGCAGTATAATCTGACATGTAAACACATAGAACATACCAAAAAACGCTCTGTCATCGACAGGGCGTTTTTTTATGAGCAATTATGTTCAATAACAGGTTAGTATCTGACGATTGCCTCAGGAAGATACTTTCAGCTGACTATGGAACAGATCGCTATAGAATCCACCCTGCTCCAGCAGCTGATCATGAGAACCTTTTTCCATAATCTGTCCGTCGCGCAGAACGAGGATCTGATCCGCTGACCGAATAGTATTCAGCCGGTGGGCAATCACAAAGCTGGTACGTCCCTGCATCAGCCGCTGCAGTCCTTCCTGAATACGGATCTCGGTTACTGTATCGATACTGCTGGTCGCTTCATCGAGCACCAGAATCGCCGGATTGGACAGCATTGCTCTCGCAATCGTAAGCAGCTGGCGCTGACCCTGACTGATCCCGCCGCCATCGCGCCCAAGATGATGCTGGTACCCATCCGGCAGACGACGGATAAAGCTGTCGGCATTCGCCATAATAGCGGCCTGCTCTACCTCGGTATCTGTAGCTTCCAGCCGTCCATAGCGGATATTATCCATGATTGTTCCCTCGAACAGAAACGAATCCTGTAGAACAAATGCCATATGTTCACGCAGACTGGCCCGGCGCATCTGCTTGATATCCTGTCCATCTATCGTAATCATGCCTTCATCTGCATCATAAAAGCGGGAGATCAGCTGAATCAGCGTAGTCTTGCCTGCACCGGTCGGTCCGACGAGTGCAATCATCTCTCCCGGCTCCGCCTTAAACGAGATATGCTGGAGGGTATCCCGGCCTTTTCCCGTATCGTAGCCAAAAGATACATCGCGGAATTCCACTTCTCCCCGAATCTGCTGGACTGCCGCAGCCTGCTGTTCATCAGCTTCCTCGACCTCTTCATCCATAATCTCGAATACCCGCTCGGCTCCTGCTATTGCCGACAGCAGCGTATTCCACTGGTTCGCCAGATCATTTAGCGGACGAGTAAACTGGCGGGCATATTCAACAAAAATGACAATTACCCCGACAGTAATCGCACCACGGATTGCCAGCAGTCCTCCTGCTCCGGCAATCAGGGCAAAGCTCAGATTATTGAGCCCGTTCATCAGCTTGGGAATAAACCCGGAGATCGTCTGGGCCCAGAATCCGGAGAAGCGTATCCGGTCATTGCGTTCACCGAATTCGCCAATCACCCGCTGCTCCTGGGCAAAAGCTTTAATAATCTTCTCTCCCGACATCGTCTCTTCGATATACCCGTTCAGCTCACCCAGATTACGCTGCCGTTCCCGGAACAGCGGACCGGTACGCCGGGTGATCCAGCGCATTCCCAGCGCCATGAGCGGCACGACGATAAAGGTCAGCAGCGTCAGCAGCGGACTGAGCCACAGCATAACACCGAGCGTACCAATAAGCGTCAGCACACTGGAGAAAATCTGGATCGCCGAGCTGTTCAGCGTCGAGCTGACGTTCTCGATATCATTAGTCACCCGACTCATCAGCTCCCCCTGCTGTCTCTGTCCAAAAAAGGGAATCGGCAGGCGATGCAAATGCGAGAACAGATCGGCACGCATCCGGTATACGGTCTCCTGGGCAATCTCGATCATCCAGACATTTTGCAGCCAGGAAGTGACCGAATTCAGAATATATACTGCACCCAATGCAGCGAGAAACCAGATCCAGCGTCTGCCGGCATCCTGTTCCAGAAAATCGTCAATTGCGATCCCCACCAGATACGGCCCCAGCAGTGTCAGTGCAGAGGTCAACAATACCATAAACAGGACAAGAAACAGCTTGAGGCGACGCTGGGACAGGTACTTCCAGATTCGTGCCAGTGTACCTTTCCAGTCTTTGGCCCGCCGCTTCTTGCCTGCGGTCTGCGGTCCCTGCGGGGTATCTCCCGGTTCTTCGGCTGCTACAGCCGGCGGTCTTGGTACACGAAAAGGATCAGTGAATGATTTCCACACGGCCAAGCTCCTCCTCTCCAAACTGGGATGCATAGATTTTCCGGTACAGCTCCGACTGCTGGAGCAACTCTTCATGATTGCCCTGCGCGATTAGCTGTCCATCGCCAAGCAGCAGTACTTTGTCCGCCCGGATCGTCGAACTGATCTTCTGGGTAATCAGAATGGTCGTACAGGACAGGGTGCCAAGGCTCTCAAGCAGCAGTGATTCGGTACGCACATCCAGTGCACTCGTGCTGTCATCCAGCAGCAGAATCTGCGGACGGCGCACCAGTGCTCGCGCGATAGACAGACGCTGCTTCTGTCCGCCGGACAGATTGACTCCGCGCTGACCGAGCAGGGTATCATAACCGTGGGGCAGCTGAGTAATCGTATCGTGAATCTGGGCCATACGAGCCGCTTCGGCGATTTCTTCCATCGTAGCATGCTCATTTCCCCAGGCGATATTGTCACGGATTGTACCGCTGAACAGCACAACTTCCTGGGGTACATAGCCGATCATTCCGCGCAACTGCTGTTCACTCATTTGCCGGATATCTTGTCCCTGCAAATAAATATGTCCACTGCTGACTTCGTATAATCGTAATAGCAGCTGTACCAGTGAAGATTTGCCCGATCCGGTAGCGCCCATAATCGCAGTCATTCGACCTTCGCGCGCCGCAAAGGAAATATCACTCAGAATTGGCGTCTTCACACCCGGGTATTGAAAGTACACATTCTCAAATGCAATACCAGGCTGTTCCTTGTTTAATAAGGAATCCGCTGCCCGTGATTTCGTTAATTCTCCATTTTCATGTACAAGGCTGCCGGATCGGATAGAGCTTGCAGCACTGGCTGTATCCTGACGCTGACCATTATCCCGTTTTGCTTTCTGATCGGCATGTATAGAATCAGGATCTGCGTTGCGATATGCCGATTGTACCGGTACATCCGCTACGAGACGGCTGCTCACTTCTTCCGAGGCACTCATTACTTCGTCCATCCGTTCAGCCGAAGCTCTAGCTCTGGAGAAGGAAGCTACGATCATCGAGAACGCCGATAATGCGCCCATCGTACGCATGGAGTAGTTGATAATAGCGACCACTTCACCGACTGAAGCGCTTCCACTCATAATGTCACGATGTCCAAACCACAGCACTGCAATAATACTGGCATTCATAATGAACAGGATAAACGGCATCGTCGTCTCGGTCAGACGCAGCGCAGCGACCGTATCGGTCATCAGCTCACCGCTGTGCTGTTCAAAACGCTTGCGCTCATGATGGCGACGTACAAATACACGAATCAGCCGCATCCCGGTCAGATTTTCCTGCATCACATTGTTGACTTTATCCAGACGACGCTGTACCAGCTGGAATCTCGCCGCAGCCCGCTTCATGACCGCGATAACGAATAATAACAGCACTGGAATACCTACGACCAGCAGCAGGCCCAGCTTTACATTGACGATCAGCGCCATAATACTGCTGCCTACTACCAATAGCGGCATCCGCAGCATAAAGCGCAGACCCATAAACAGCATATCCTGCAAAATGGTCACATCATTGGTCAACCTTGTAATTAGCGACGAAGAGGAAAAACGGCTGAACAGGGCATACGAGAAGGACTGTACTTTGGTATACAGCGCTTCCCGAAGATCATAGCCCAGCCCCTGGCTTGCATAGGAAGCATAGAACGAACTGAATATACCGGCGACAAAAGCAATAATTGTACCGCCGACCAGAATTCCGCCCCATAGCAACACTGTCGAAGCATCCTGACGGCTCACTCCATCATCAATAATTTTGGAGATGAGAAAGGGCTGCAGCAGTTCCAGCGCCAGCTCGATAAACATCATGAGCAGCGCCAGCACAGCGGCAACCCGGTACTTTTTGAGAAAGGCAAACATAAGCGACATGTGCATCCCCCTTGTGACAAATCTACCTTACAGCATCAGGACGGAGATACGATGTCGATCTCTTCATTCTGGGACTGTTTCTTCATATATACCCCTTTTTTGTACACTGACTTGATCGTAAAATGATTTCCCAGCTTTTTATTCGTACGGTAAATCAGTGAATTGACCTCATCTACGCCGACCAGCTCGGCATCTTCCACACAGCGCTCCGGCCAGACCTCGCGTACAATCTGTTCACGGGTTACAAAGTGGTCGAGGCAGTTATACAGCATTTTGAACAGCTGGTATTCCTTTTTGGACAGTGTAATACTGTCGCCGCCGACTTGAATATTTTGCAAATAATCGTTTAACCGCACTTCGTTTTCCAGCAGATCACTGATCCGGTATTCGCGGGTCTCTTCAAAATCTACACCCCGTTCCAGACGCAGGCCGACCAGTCCATTTACCAGAGTCAGCTGGTCATTCTCGCTCACCGGATATTTCTGATAAGGCTGCAGACGCTGCCCGTTCAGCTCGGTCCCGTTTTTGCTGCCCAGATCTTCGACGTATACGGTATTATGCTGGCGGGTAATCCGGCAGTGCTGCTTGGAGACCAGCTGATTATATAGCGGCAGATCGAGTTGGATCGTTCCGGTATGTCTGCCGATCATTATTTCTTTTTGACTTTCTACATAAACAAACGAACCATGGCCTTCCTGGCCGGCTGTGTCGACAATCAATTTAATCATGTCCGGCATGTTAATCTCTCACTTTCGGGAATTTTGCCAAAGCTGTAATCTGCGTGTTGCCGCAGGGGCAGTGACAATTTCATCAGATTCATTTCATTGTTTGCTTGCCGTGTGGCTTTTATAGTGTATAGCAGAGAGACTGCACCACAATTCATATCCTAACCATCGACCAACATTCTTTTCATTCATTATACTATACAATTTGTGGAATATATTTCAAAGTGGAGACTGTTACTATGAAACCAAGACAAATACTTATCTATGGACTGCTTTCTTTTCTAATTGCCAGCAGTATGGCACTGTATGTATATCTGGATCATCGAATCATGCCTCAAGGCAGTACAGATGGCGGAATACAACAGTTGCGCATTCAGAATCTGGATGATCTACAGCAGCTGATGCTCGACAAATCCGATCAATCACCCACATCTGAAGCTCATTCCCTTTAATAGTCGATCAATCCGCCAGTTGCTGGCAGTTACAGCACCCTGTTTTCTTTTGCAAATAGGATGTACATATCCTGATCCTGTCGATGACCATCGCAAAATTTGGTCTATTACAAAAAAGCGCCTGCTTTATGCAGACGCTTTTTACTGTACCTGACACCGGCACTTTTGTATTGCAGGAAAAGGGAGTATATCCTCTTAGGTCCATGCCCAGAAAAATCCGTCACGATCCCAGGCAACTCGTCCACCGTGAGATTTGCGGAATGCTTTTTTGATTTCCTTGTCCAGTGAAATATTGCCGCTCTCGCTGGTAAACAGATATTGTTCTCCATATTCGGCGCGGACATGAGCAATTACGTCCTCCTGTTTCAAAACGCCCTGCTCGCGAATCTGGTCAACCATCCACTGTGCAATTTGCTGTTCGGTTGTTACTGTAGGCTCCATACGGTCTTCCTTTCCATGCTTGTTTCTTGGCGGGATAGCAGCAGATGATTTTGTGAAACCATAGGCTCTCCCTAACAGTAGTATACTGTAACCATCCGAAAAGGAGTGCATCCTGATGAAAAAATATATTTTATCTCTCCTGCTATTGGCTGGATTGCTGTCCGGCTGCTCTGCAGTCGATCAGGTCAGCCAGTCCGTGAATTATGTAAGTGAAGTTACTACGTATATCAATAATACGTCCCAGCTGTCCCAGCAGCTGCCCGAGCTGGCGCAGCAGGCGATTACCGATCCTGATGCACGTCAGAGCCTGATCCAGGAATTGCAAAATGCGCAGTCCCAGATCAATCAGTTCCAGAATCTACAGGTTCCCGGCTTTGCCCAGGATCTGCACCAGCAGCTAGCCGGTTATACCGACACACTCGGTACGGAAGTGAATGGACTAATTGATCAGGCACAGGCAGGCAAGCTGACTCCCGAAGCACTGAACAATTCCCCTATTTTCCAGACGATCGACCAGATCACCGGTCTGATGAACCAGTTCCAGCAGCTTGGCAATAATTAATAGTATTTCACAAACTATCTGAGTTCAGCATACACTGTATACAGATCGTTACCAGATGATCAGGAACCTTGCCCATTAGCGAAATAAGGGTCCTGATCATTATTTTACATAATCCTATATGTGTTATACACCACAGGTTCAGGAGGTCCGACTATGGAACTGGCAACAACACGCTTATGGATCAGGGAATTGGTCATGGAAGACTGGCCGGCTGTACACCGATATGCTTCCGATCCTCGGGTGACTCTTCATACGATATGGGGACCCAATACAGAGAAGGATACGATGCAGTACGTACAGTCCATGCTGGATGCACAGCAGCAGGAACTCCGTACAGTCTATGAGATGGCCGTCATTCGTCAGGAAGACAACCAACTCATCGGCGGCTGCGGCCTGCATCTGTATGATCAGCAGCAGGCTGAGATTGGTTACTGTTATGATCCAGACAGCTGGGGCAAAGGCTATGCTTCGGAAGCCGCCGCAGCTATGCTCGAATACGGATTCAACCAGCTGAATCTGCACCGAATTTATGCCAGATGCCGACCGGATAATATCGGTTCTGCCAAAGTTATGCAAAAAATAGGCATGACCTACGAAGGTCATTTGCGTGAGCATATGTATTATAAGCAGCAGTGGCAGGATTCGTACCAGTACTCGATGTTGCAGACAGAATTCCGCGAGAACCCCCTTTTTTAAAAGGAATTTAAAACGGCAGAGTAATAGCGCTAGGCCAATATCCTATATACCTATTGCCGTATCAATTAAAGTATTTATTACTCTGCAGAAATAACAAAAGCTTCCCGATCCGCTAATGCGGAAAGAGAAGCTTTTTCTATTCGTTATCCTTATTCTAATGTAAGTAAGCTGAAGAGAAACAGATCACAGCCTGCTGCCAACTTTATAGCAGCCGTGTATACAATTATTCTTAGCTTACTTGATCAGCTGGATATTGCCGATAAACGGCAGCGGCTTGCGCTGGCCATTGGCTGCATTAATGATACCGATGATCATAAAGGCCAAAGTCGCCAGGAAAACGATAGGAGACAAGATCAATGAAATAAAGGGAATTACAGTCAACACAACCTGTGCGGCTACTACGATAATAAACAGCACCAATCCTTGATTGGCATGATACATGGCAAACGGTGAATTACGTGCGGCTAGAAGCGGTACAAAGAAAAGGATATAAGCCAGAATCGCCATTACCTTGTTACTTTGCACATCGTTTGGATCACCCTGCGGGTATGGATCTTGAAAATTTGACATGTGAATTACCTCTCTAATCGTTATATTTTCAGTTCATGATTAGCGGCAGAAAAGTAGACGTAAATTATGCTATTATGTAGGGTTGCCGTATCTTGAAATTCATCCAGAGTATACCATCAACAGACAGGTTTGGATAGATAGTATTATGCATATTCACTCGGAAGGAATACATGTATACTCTTGGCAGCTTGCTAGCATTAAAATGTCATATGACAATAGGCTACTGGTCAAACTGACATTACAAACAGTAGGATATGACTGTAACCTGCAAAGCATAGCGATCAATTGGATCCAAATGACATGTATCGCAGATGTCCTGTGGATCAGGATAGAATAGCTGGAAAAAGGGTGCATATACAAGTATATTCCGAATGATATTGCATTCTGTACTTGTTACATAATGTCATAGTGAAGATTTTTGGGAGTGGATAATAGTGGTGTACGGGATAAACAAATGGATTCAAAAGTGGTTTTGGTATGACTGGCTGATGCTGGGCATCCGTCTGATTTGCAGCATTTCCTTGCTGTTTGCTACGATCGATAAATATACTCAATTCATGCTGCCGTTCTGGCTTCTTGTGTTATGGCAGCTGATTGCTTTTACTGTTCCATGGGTGTGCTTGCAGCTCAATCACAAATACTATTTGCTTGGTGAGATCGTAATTTCAGGTGGATTATGTCTGTACCTGGCTTCCTTTTTTCCAGCCGCTTATCTGTCTTTCTTGTTGTATGCATTTTTGATAGCGGCCAATAGCAAGCAACAATCCTATTACTGGTCTGCTCCTCTTGTGATACTGCTTGTGCCTGTTATATTTACGCAGGTTACCGAACAGAGTGATTTTTGGGCGATTCTGCTGCAATTCGGACTAGCGTATACGTTCGGATTTTCTTTCCATTTATTAATGGTCAATCACCAGCAAAGCGAGATTATACGTGATCAAAATGCAGTATTGGAGCAATACCTGTCACAGGTGGAGCGCATTACACTGGCCGAAGAGCGGAGCCGGTTATCCAAAGAGCTGCATGATACGATCGGTCATGCCTACACTGCTCTGATTATGGGACTCGAAACCCTTCGTCCGGAGCTGGCAACGACTGCTGGAACCGAGCGGCTCGATTCCCTGCTTCTGCGGGCTCGCCAAAGTATGGATGAAGTCAGAAGCTATGTACACCAGATGCAATCTCCGCAGGAGGAATTGCCGCTAACCCAGTCTTTACAGGCGCTGGCACAGGAATTTCAGGAACATGCTGGTGTATCGGTTCGTTTTAAGGCATTTGGAGAAGAGCATATGATCACCAGACCAGCCAAAAGTACATTGTATCGTTGTCTACAGGAGTCATTAACAAATGCAGTACGCCATGGGCAAGCAACAGCCATCACCGTTTCTCTTCGTTATGAACTTCAGCAGACCAGACTCGAAATTCAGGATAATGGACACGGGACAGAGCAATTGCGCGATGGATTCGGCCTGCGTGCCATGAAAGAACGTGCAGCACATGTACAGGGCCAGATCGCCGTCTACAGCCAGCCTGGTGAGGGCACACTTGTGACCTGCACCATTTCCAGGCCAATAGACACCGGGGATGAGGTGATCCGTCTGCTGCTTGTAGATGACCAGCCTTTTATCCGCGATAGTCTGCGGATTATTCTGGAGCAGCAGCCTGATCTGCAGGTCGCCGGAGTTGCAGAGAATGGCGTGCAGGCTGTTGAGCAGTGCCGCCAGCTTCAACCCCAGTTGGTGCTTATGGATCTGGATATGCCCCACATGGACGGAATCTCTGCAACCAAGATCATCAAGCAGACATGGCCGCATATCCCTATTCTGATTCTTACTACATTTGAACATACCGAGCAGGCTTTGCATGCTCTGCAAAGTGGAGCAGATGGCTATTTGCTAAAATCGATACAGCCGGGAGAACTGGCTGATACGATCCGTACTGTTTATCGCGGTGGAACATTGATCGACCGGGGCATGTCACAAAAGCTATTTGCGCAGTTAAACGATTCACGGACAATACCTGCAACTGCAGCCTATGACCTGACGCCGCGAGAACTTGAGATTCTCCAGCTCGTCTCGGAAGGATTACGTTACAAAACGATTGCCTCCAAACTGTATTTGTCCGATGGAACGGTACGGAATTATGCTTCATCGGTCTACCTGAAGCTCGGTGTTCGCAACCGAGAAGAAGCTGTACAAAAATCCCGGGAGCTGGGGATTTTACGATGACCGGAATAGAGAGGCCAAGCGCAAGTGCAAAAGGATTTCCTTTTGCATTTGCGCTTTTTTTGGTTGTTTTATGAATTAGTGTTGGATAGGCAAGGTATAATAATCAAAAGCCTGATCCAACCATGCACTGGCTTCCTGGCGCTTCAACAGCTGTTGGGGACGAAAATCTACTGAGCCGTCAGCGTTGATTTGGGTATCCGGGTCCGTAATACCTTGAGAGACAAGCGCCTTAATTGCTTCGGTAGCCCACGGTTCTGTCTGGTCATTCAGTATAATGTTGAATCGGGGTTCTGCCTGTTTGAGATTCTGGATCATAAACGCTGCTATTTCCCGGGTAATAAGTGTATCCTGCGAATCATTTGGCAATCCGGCGAGCATTTGCTTTCTATTGGGTCCTATCATAAAAGGCTGCCGGTACCATCCATGGGCGCGTAGCAGTATTTCCGAAAATTCACCCTGGGTCATGGTTCCATTCGGATCGAATAGATGAGCAGACTTGCCATGCATAACGTTCAAGGCATGAAGATGGTTAATGTAAGAACGATATTTGCTGTTTGCCGGTACATCGGAGAAAGGCGAATCAACTTTTATTTTCTCCGCATAGGCGACTAGATCAGGCATCCGCATATAATATAAATAAGCTATTTTACCGGCTTTGTCTGTATTAAATGTTAGTTTATTGCCTGCTTCGTCTTCAAATAACAACGGTTCAAGCATATGAAGTATATGTTTGCCTGATGTGCCTGTCTCCAGTATCAATCTTCCGTTGGAATAAGACACTTGGGATCGCAGCGCAGCAATGCGCGTATTCTGATACAATCCTACGTATTTCCTGGCTTGCTGCGCATTTATGATTTTGTGGATCGATTTGTGTGTTTTTGATTTTTGCGGATAATAATGATTCATGAATGCTTCGTATACGTCCAGACTCATCATCGAATCGTTATTATACGACATATACATAGCTGTATTTTTCTCGGGCAGAATAACGACCAGAGAAGAATGTCCGGTTACGTTGCCTCCTTTGACAATAACATGCTGGCCATTCATTTTGTCTTTAAAATAACCTTCAAATCCGATGGTAGTAACCGGGATGTTCTTGGAAGGAAACAATTGATACGTATGCATCTGCTGAATACTTTTGGAGCTGACTATTTTTTTGCCTTTGTACGTTCCTTTGTTCAGATGCATGATAAGATACTGGGCCATATCCTTGGCAGTGGATACCATACCGCCTTCCGGCTTTTCTGTTGGTTTGAATCCTTCCAAAGGTATCCGTTTCCCATCGGGTCCATAATGAGCAGCCATCCGGTTTAACAAGGACGGCGTAAATTGTATACTCGTCGATGACATGCCGAGCGGTTTGAAAATATTCTTTTGCATATATTGCGAATAGGATGTGCCTGCCACCTGGGCTACTGCATATCCTGCCAGCATAAATCCAAAATTGTCATAGGTATAAGCTTCTCCCGGAGGTCTGACCACAGTCGGCATATGGGATTCGATATACGACTTCAGCGGGAAATAGCTGTGCACATATTCCGGATACGATTCATTGGCAATATCCGGTTCATCAAATCCGCCGGAGTAAGTAAGCAAGTCGAACATCGTCAGTTTTTTGCCTGTCGTATTCGGAACTTTGATTCCTCCCAAATACTCCTGAATATCATGATGCAAATTTATTTTCCCCTTGTCCACCAGCTGCATCGCTGCAAGTGCAGTGAATGACTTGGTAACCGAACCGATCTGAAACACCGTGTTCGAATCTACAGGAGTTTTCTTCTCCCTGTCTGCATACCCATAGCCTTTACTCAGCATGACTTTACCATTGGTGACTACAACAAAGTTGGAGCCTACCGTGTTGAATTTCTTCATCTTGTCCGCAAATACCCTGTCTGCGAATTTTTCCAACTCCTCCGCATTTTGCGGCCCCTCCCTGTCTATATGGGAAGAGGTATAGGTTATTACCGGAGCAGCAGCCGAATCGCTGCGTGATGTCATACAGCCGGTCGTGAATATAGAAGACACGAGTATGACGGCAAGACTGGTATACAACATTTTTTTCATGAGTGGTTCTCCTTGAAATGTATTTTGCCGGAGCCTATCTGGCATCACCCAGTATGGCAAAATGGCTGTCATACCCACCAGTTACATTTCGTCATGCATTACATTTCTGAGCCGGTTGTTATGCTGGAGGAGCAGCCATGGCATGAAAGGAGAGTTTCGCGGTTATCTTTTGAGACATATCTTGTAGTCCGGTTGGTTCCAGATCAAAATAGTCGAACCCAAAAAAGCAGAGCTGCTCCGTCTGGTAACGGATCGCTCTGCTTTTAGTATTCCTATGCGGTATGGCAAATTCCTGTCGGTTCGCTATGCTTCAAGTCTGCCGCCGCTGTCCCCTGATCTAACGCAAATTTAATTCGTTGCTTTGACGAGCTGGACAATTTCATCCGGGCTAAGTGCCTGGTTATAGATACGTACATCATCCAGACTGCCTTTCAGATAGGCATCGGCAGCGAAGCGGCTTTTACCCAGATAGGCTTCACGAGTCATAAGATCTTTTGGATTAAAGGTCATCTTGTCGTTTGTGCCGGCCTGTTGTCCATTGAGGAACAATGTGCCTTTATCCCCTGCAATTGTCACCGCGACATGTACCCATTTGCCTTGTGGCAAAGCTGATCCTGTCACAATATTCTGGTCGATATTATTCTGATGGATCGTAAACTGCATTCCGGTTCCCTGCGACGGGGTCAGGAACATAAAGCCGTTCATTCCATTGCCAAAGTCCATAATCCGCTGCCAGGCTGCACCGCCATCCCATTTCACCCAGGCAGCAAACGTAAAGTCCTCGCCATCGGTGACTGTTCCTGGCAGCTGTACATAATCATCCCGGCCATCTAGCGTAATCATGCCGCCACTACCGTATACATTCCGGGTTACGCCATTCATCAGCGTACCGTCGTAATGATTATAGGTGCTGTCTGTTACGGTCGTGCCGGAGGTTTCATCGAATTTGTAATGGCTCAGCAGAGGTCCGCGTCCCTGCTCCAGTACGGTTACTTTGAAATTTTTGTTCTTTTTGGAGCCACCTTTGGTGATTGTGGCGATCAGGGTTACTCTGGCATTGCCTTCACCGGCTGCCGGACGGGTCACCTGTCCGGTATTCGAAATGATCTCCGGCTTGTTCGAGCGCCAGCTGATCTGGGAGCCGCGTGTCCCTTCCAGCGGCAGATTCAGATCGTAGAAGACTCCACTTATATCGCCCAGGCTCAGATCTTCATCCACACTGGAGACGATCTGTTTGTCCTTGACCTGTTCACGCTGACTGCCCCATACGCCAACACCAGACGAAGACAAAGCGGTAAGCGTGAGCACCGTTTTGCCGGAATCGGCATTGGTCTCATGCAGGAATACACCGGTATACGTAACGCCGTTTACTTTGAAAATGCCTGTGTTCTTGCCTTGCAGCTCCCAGGTTCCGCTAACGTCGCCGGTAATCGTACCGTCGCTGTTCAGCTGGGCGGATACGGAATGATGAATATCCGCGCTGATATTTTTGTCCTGTGTAATCCACTGGTAGCTTCCGGCAATCTCATTTTTGCTGATTGCGGCCTGTGGCTGCTGCTCGCCAGCGTAACGATATGGAGCCACGACCGGCCAGCCGTCTTGGTTCATAAACATCTCATGCGTACGCACTTCATGCGCTTCGCCCCGTCCCGGGAAGCGGGAATGGAAAATCAGGAAATAACGTCCGGTCTGTTCATCATAGTAAGCGGAGTTGTGACCTGGCGATACTGCGCCTGCACCCGATCCTTCACCCGGATCGCCAATTTCACGGTCAAACTGGTAGTTGCCGATAATTTTGACACCGTACGGCTCGATCGAATCATCGTCGAACAGCGGCTTGGTTGGATCAGCCTTGACGTTGGTCATCTCATTGCCTGCGGCATCATAAAAAGGTCCATCCGGTGTTTTGGAGCGGATCACACGCAGATTGTATCCCCCAGTCGCATCCAGTCCGCCGAATGACAGGTACATGTAATAATAATCCGTATCCGGGCTGTACATCATATAAGCGCCCTCGATCCGGCTATGATTGCCGCCGATTACCTTTTTGCCATATCCCTGCCCAGGCAGAGGTCGGCCGGTCACCGGGTCCATCTGCATTACGAAAATCCCCCCGGAATATGAGCCGTAGACCATCCACAGCTTGCCGTTTTTATCGAAAAACACATCAGGGTCTACCGCATTCGGATGAACACGCGCATCGTAGATCGTACCGTCTTCACTCTTTTGATCCCACATACCGGATTTCAGGAAAATGCCTTTATCCTTGTACGGGCCTTCAATTTTGTCTGCTACTGCGATCCCCATTGCCGAACGCGGCGAATCGCCTTTGCATGCGTTGTAGTACATATAGAATTTGCCATCCGCCAGCTGGATCACATCAGCAGCCCACAGCGTATCGGTCTGTGCCCAGTCCAAAGCTTCCCGCAGTTCGGTCGTTACATTGGGGATGAGCGGATTGCCGTCGGCTACTCCGGAAGAGATCATATCCCAATTCATTAGATCCTTAGACTTGGCAGAGGCCAGATGGGAGCCGAATATGTAAAAGGTATCTCCCACTTTGATCACAGATGGATCATGAACAGACGCTTCTTTGTACAGGGGTGCAGCTGTGCGGCTGGCCTGAAGAGCTGCCATCTGCTGCTGAACATATCCGGTTGATTGTATATTGATATGGGCCTGCGATGGAGTGACTTCGGATGCGGCAGAGATGCTGCCCGGCAGCAGCAACGCTGTCCCCAAAGCAAGAATCGTTGTTTTGTGCCATAGCGGTTGTCTGGATTTCATTATTTTCTTCCTCTCTGTATATAAATAGGGTGATACTGGAATGCTAATCAAGATGCTTATTTTCCCAGTATCATTAATAAATATGTTTACTTTTTCAAATTAAAACGCTTGCATAAAATAATACATGTTTAGATAGCGCTTACAAATATAATAATTGACTTATTTACAAATAGGCAAGAAATATATTTATATATGTGTATATTATAAATATATTAGTTAAACAAATAGTCGGTTTTGGGTTCCATATCGTTATATGTACAAGTATCATTCGTATTATATTCATACTTTTCCTTGCCGATCTTCACTTCCCTTTTTTCATAAAAAAAGCCCTGCTATCTTGGTCGATAGCAGGCCTCGTATATTTAGAATTCATCTTGTTATAAAGCTGCGAATTAAGCCTAGTGGCAAAGGATTGTCCTGTATTATCCTTGCGGTATACTCTACTCTGCAGCAAGCGTACGATGTTCTATCTGCTGCTGCAGATAATCCATAAGTTGTGCTACCGATGTAAACAGCTGATCCGGCTGTGCTTTGCGCAGTTCCTGCTCATCTCCTGCCGGTGCCCAGCAGGCAGAGGCAACAGGGATGCCTGCTTCACGCGCAGCCTGTATATCTCCCGGCTTGTCTCCGATATATAATGCTTCGCCGGCAGGAATGCCTAACTGCTCCAGTACATTCCGTATCCCCTCTGGCTTAATCTCTTTCTCGGCTATTCCGTTCTCCACTACTTCAAAATACGAAGCAATACCGAACTGATGCAGCGTATAATCACTGGTCGGCTTGCTTTTGCCGGTTACCATTGCAATGTGTATGCCCTGATTTCTCGCCCATGACAGCAGCTCACGAATACCTTCAAATGGTGCCGGACAGATCGCATCATGCATTTCCTTATAGCACTGAATATAATCATGCAGCGCTTCTTCCCGGTGATCCTGGAGCAAAGCGCGGATAATTCCTTTTTCCGACGGGCCAAAAGCATCCATAATCTCCTGGTCGCTGATCTTCCTGCCTGCCCACGGTTCCAGCGCCTGGTGGAAAGCTTCCAGACAAAGCGGTTCGGTATTGCCAATCGTTCCATCCAGATCAAAAATAAGGCATGTAATCATGTCATGACCTCCTTGTACTGTGGAAGTATATTACCCTGATTACATGCCAATTATGACAATAGTGATGTATAAAGTTGTGGTTATTTCTGCGCTTGTACTGGCTGTGTATCAGTTGAGATAATGACGTGCTCCCGCAAATTCTTTTTTATAAGCAGGGGTATCCACCGAGATAATCTCGACCGTTTTGCCTGCTTTTGGAGAATGCATCATTTTGCCGTCTCCGATATACATGGATACATGATGTACACTGCCTTTGCCATTATCATGCGCGAAGAACATCAGGTCGCCCGGCTGCATATCGTTCCAGCTTACCGGTGTGCCTTCTTTGATCTGGGCGGAAGCATCGCGCGGCAGAGCAATCCCGTGGAAACTGTACAATGTAGAAGTAAACCCGGAACAGTCAAATCCATACGCGGAGATACCTGCCCATAGATACGGCAGGCCGAGGAACTGCTTGCCTGTCTGAACAAGCTCTGCTCCGGTCGGCGCAGGGATATCGGATAATTGGTCATATACATCCACATCCTGCTTGCGCAGCCAGGCGGTACCGTTATCCGGCGTGTGCACCTGCAGCCAGCTGGCTTCGGTTGCTACGACCGGCAGACGCGTATTGAAGCTTAGCGTCAGCAGGCTGCTTTTGCGATCCGTATCATATAATTTGGCTGTCTTGGCACTGACGATAGCTACCGGACATTTGCTGTAGGCAGCACCTGTAGTCGTTGTAAGAATCTGCTTGCGTGGGAGCCAGCCTGGATAACCGTATTTGCTGCGTGGTGTGGATTGTCCGATCACAGCGACATACGCCCAGTCTCCCCGGACTTTCAGCAGACGAACCTCCTGTCCGTACAGTGCCTGTGTTTCTGTTTTGCCGGTCAGCCAGCGGCGTTGATCGGCTGTAGCCATATTGGCTGTCCACTTCTCCATATTGACCGGATTGGATAGTGACGGAGCGTCCAGCTGACGTGCCAGACCCGGCTCTGTCCACAGGGTAGCTACAGCGACATTGACGTAATGCTTGCGTGCAGTCTGATTCACGGTACAGTCCTCTTTTGCTGCAGAATTGGATGTGGATGCTGCCGAGGTATAGCCTGCAGTTGTCCATGCAGCCAGCATCAGCAGACAGACAGAGAGCAGCAGCATAACACCTGCCCAGCGCCCCTTGCGTCGGATCATCGTAGTCGAGCTATTGTTCATAGAAGTAATCTCCTTCGGGTTTTACGTACGGTGTATAGCCATATGCAGAACCCGGATTCCATTTTTTGTATTATTTTAACATAGTGGATAGAGTGACAGTTGGTATTCCACAATAAAATTCGTTATTGGTGATCATTTATTGTTTGCGCCGCAATTCCTCTTCCAGATCTTCGTCAAAGCGAATGCACTGGATCAATTGGAATATGGTGGCCAGACCCAGAGCCCCCCATATGCCGGAAGTATCTACGCCCGGCTGAATCTCTGACAGCGTGTAGAGCAGAATCGTATTGCGCACAATAGCAATCACCTGGGTCTGCCAGAACTTCAGACTGCGTCGCAGCAGCGGATATACATACTCTACTGTAGCTGGCTGTACATAGAGCGCGAGTAAAAATAGACCTGCTACCGTCCAGACAGAATAGATCAGTGCGCTGTCCCTTCCATCAAACCGGATCAGGTGAACCAGTGAACCCAGGTAGAAAAAGGCATACGCTGCAAAAGAAGCTCCTGCTACGACAACGACCAATCCGAGCGAGATCATTATCGCCATAGACAGACGATCGAACAGACTCGAAGGGCGGAACATCTTTTCCAGCGGATCCACCGGTTGGCTGGATTCCGGATCACGCCGCGGAGAGCGGACAAATTTGAAATAGGAATACATACAGATCAGCATAAATACGATTACGCAGGTGATTAGCAGGTTCTTCTCGATATGCTTCCGCTCCCTTCTGATAATAATCCAATACTGATCTGATCACGGAATAATATGTATTTCATACTATCATAAACCCCTTCTTCTTTCCTCTATACCGGCCAATCCTTTTTGTCCAATTACCGAGCATTTTCTGCAAATCAGTATGTTTCTTCACTCTAATCATTTCATGTCATAATGCAAGTTACTTTATTATGATGAGGCTTCTAAATCATCGCATAACCTGTCATAATATAAATATAATTGATCGTTGTCAGGAAAGGAATCTTTATACTATGCCGCTTAATCATACTATTTATACACATTCCGATGCTCACCAGCCACTGGATCTTCATCTGCTTTTTTTCGGCAAGGAAGAATGCTTGCCCGGTCATGCAGGGGGCCCGGTATACGGGATGCTTACATTTTGCATTATATTCATGGAGGAACCGGCATACTACGAATGGGAGAGAATCAGTATACACTGCGCGCGGGTCAGGGATTCTTGATTCCGCCGGATACGATTGTGCAGTACGAGGCAGATCCGGACGACCCCTGGGTATATTCCTGGATCGGCTTCCGTGGTCTGCAGGCACTATCGCTGATGGAACGGGCACAACTTACCGTATCAGCTCCCGTCTACCGGATGCATCATGAATCCATATTCAGCAGCTTCTATGAGCTGCTGCTGGAGACAGCCAATCAGCCTGCCGGAGATATCCAGGCCCAGGGTATCCTTTATCAGCTGATGTATACGCTGATTGCCCGTCTGCCGGTAAAACCAGCTGCCACCAACCACTCCCGCTCCAAGGAATCACATATCCGCCAGGCGATCGAATATATCGAGAACAGCTACAGCCAGAAGATCAGCGTAATGGATATTTCGCAGGCAGCAGGTCTGGATCGTACCTATCTGTCCAGTCTGTTCAAAGCCCGGTTTGGCATGTCCCTTCAGGCATTTATGCTGGAGTACCGAATGAATCGCGCTGTAGAGCTACTGTACCATACCGATCTGTCAGTCAGTGAAGTCTCTCGTTCGGTCGGCTACGAAGATCCTTTTCTGTTCTCCAAAATGTTCAAAAAAATCAAAGGCGCTTCTCCGCGTCGTCTGCGCGAGGAACTGCTGCAGACCGGACCTTGAGCTAATCAGCTATCCGGCTTTATCGTAAAATACAGCTGCCTACAGAATAGACGGACGATCATGCATCATTTCTGCGGGAGGCACTCCCATTTTACGCTTGAAGATCCGGTAAAAGTACGACAATTCCTGATAACCCAAAAATTCGGCAATCTCGGCGATCGTCAGTTGGGATTCGGCCAGCATATACACTGCTCGCTTCATTCGCTGATCATGGACATATTCGCTGATAGTCTGACCGGTTATATTTTTGAACAGCGAAGCCGCATAATTGGGGGTTCGCTGGATAAGTTCTCCCAGATGCTCCTTGGTAATGCGACGGCTATAATTTTGCTGAATATGCTGCTTCATCGTATCGACCAGACGCTGCTTGTCCTCGCGGATAATACCTCGATCATATTCGCGGTTCAGTTCGACGAACAGCTGTACCAGCATCGAATCTGCCAGTAGCCGGTAATACGGCGGCTTATCCCACCACTGTATAGCAATATGCCGGAGACGGTCATGATACAGATCGTAGCCGCCCGGCTTGATCTGCAGTAGATCCCTACTTTTCAGCAGAGGAAGTATATCCTGCTGCACCTTAAAACGGATCACCTGCTTGGTATGTACACGGGTAGGAACGCTTTTGCCATAATAGGCAGAGCCCGGCGGAATCAGCAGCAGTTCTCCTTTATCCAGAATCCGCTTTTGTCCGTTTACCCAGTACACACAATTGCCATATGTAATCAGCACCAGACAGTATTCGTTATCACCCAGATGCTGTTCTTCATACCAATCCATTTGATGCTGTTCCTGCACCTCCAGCACTTCCAGCATATGCTGCACCTCCCTGTCTGGCATAGGATTTGACTCTTTATTTCCAACACCCTGAGTTTTAGCTGCATTTTCCCGTAAAATGAGCTTTATCCTTATCTCTAAATCATACTATAGTACATTGATTGTACAATAGTTCATAGATACCTGTGTATGTTACAGATACAATGAATTATATACTACAGGTTGCCGGATAAAAGTCCTCCACGCATGGCAGGACACACGGGATATTCGGACAGCCGCTATTACGACAGGGCTGATCCCTACACCAGCCTGCATACTCAAGGAGGATTATTCAATGTTAAGAACCAAAATTATCTGTACTATGGGACCTGCTTGTGACTCAATCGAAATGCTCAAGGAAATGATCAAGGCCGGTATGACTGTGGCTCGTCTGAATATGGCTCATGGCGAGTTGGAAGATCACGTAATGCGTATCCGCAATGTACGCCAGGCTGCTGCCGAGCTGAATACATTTGTACCGATTATGATGGATATCAAAGGACCCGAAGTACGTATCGGCAAACTCAAAGAAGCTTCTTTTGAACTGCGTACCGGCAATCAGCTGATCCTGACGACCGAAGAAATTCTGGGTGATGCCGAACGTATCGGTGTTAACTATCCGCAGCTGAACCAGGATGTTCACGCCGGTGACCGTATCCTGCTGGATGATGGTCTGATTGATCTGACTGTACGTGAAGTTCGCGACAGCGAGATTGTATGTGATATCGTGAGCGGCGGTACGATCAAGCCGCGTAAAGGTGTCAATCTGCCGGGTATCCACACTTCTCTGCCGGGCGTTACCGAGCGTGACGTGATGCATATTCATTTTGGACTGGAACAACATATCGAGATGATCGCGGCTTCCTTTGTCCGCAAAGGTGATGATATCCGTGAAATCCGTGATATTTTGGCGAAAAACAATGCTGAAGATGTACAGATTTATTCCAAAATCGAGAATGCCGAAGGTATGGAAAACCTCGATGATATTATCGAAGCTTCTGACGGTATCATGGTAGCGCGCGGTGATCTGGGTGTCGAAGTACCGATCCAGGACGTACCGGCTCTGCAAAAAGAAATGATCGACAAATGTAATGTAGCTGGCAAGCCGGTTATCGTCGCTACCCATATGCTGGAATCCATGCAGGTAAATCCGCGTCCTACCCGTTCCGAAGTCAGTGACGTTGCGAATGCTGTTCTTCAGGGTGCCGATGTAATCATGCTGTCCGGCGAATCCGCTGCCGGTAAATATCCGGTACAATCGGTACAGACGATGGCAGCTGTAGCCAAACGTGCCGAGAGCATGCTGGATTACCAGGAGCAGTTCTCCCGCAAAAGAGCACTGCAATCCACCAATATTACCGAAGTAATCAGCCAGGGCGCTGTTAGTGCATCGCTGGAACTGAACGCCAAAGCGATCATTATCTCGACCGAGAGCGGATTTACTGCCCGTATGATCTCCAAGTATCGTCCAAGCGCTCCGATCATCGCCGTTACCCATAACGATGCGGTACTGAACAAGGTGTGCCTGCTGTCCGGGGTTATTCCGGTCAAAGGTGAAGCCGTATCCAGCACGGATGAAATGTTCGAATCGGCAATCCGCAATGCGGTAACTACAGGTCATATCTGTGCGGGCGATATCGTTGTTCTGTCTGCCGGTGTACCGATCGGTCAATCCGGTAATACCAACCTGCTCAAAATCCAGCAAGTATAAATGACTGCCTGCAGTCTCCATATATAGCAACAAGCCCCGAATCAATATAGATGATTCGGGGCTTGTTGCTATTTAAAGTAGAATTGGATAGTAAGCAGGCATGATTAGATTTTTCGTGCGTACTCCACCAGGGATTGGGACATATGATTAATCTCATCCATTGACGCATTCAGCTGCTGGGTCAGTGCTGCCTGCGACTGGGTCAGCGTCGTCATGTTGGCGATCTGATCCAGAATCTCTTCGATCTGGTCTTTCATCTCGGTCAGGCTGCTTTCGATATTCTCTGTAGCATCTGCACTATGAATTGCCAGCTTGCGCACTTCATCCGCAACAACCGAGAATCCTCTTCCATATTCACCAGCCCTCGCGGCTTCGATCGAAGCATTCAAGCCCAGCATATTGGTCTGGTTGGCAATTTCACGGATAAAGGTGGAGATGTTTTTGGTTTCTTCTGCGCTATTCTGTGCTTTGTGTGCAGCTTCGGTAGAATGCTCCTGTGCACTCGCCAGATCCTGTGCCTGTCCGGTGACCGAATTGATCGCCGTCGACATTTCACCGATTGATTGGGACAACTGTGACATACGCGAAGTCATTGCTTCAACGACATCGTTTTTGTTTTTCTCATACGTAATATCGCGGATCGTGCCAGCTACACGCAGTGGTGCCCCCTGAGCATCCCGCAGTGTTGTACCTCCTGCATGATACCAGCGGTATTCGCCGCTTTTGAGCTGCAGACGATAATCGATAGCAAATGGCGTGCGTCCGGTATGGTCATTCAAATGCGCTGCAAAAGCGTTCAATGCTTCTTCTTTATCTTCCGGATGCAGACGATCGCTCCAGCTGCTCAGTACATTCGGGAAATCACGCTCATCCTGGAAGCCCAGAGCCTGACGGAATTGCGGAGACCACCAGAATTCGTTGTTCGGGTTGACCGGATCGCCGGCTTCCACCTGCATATCCCATGGCGCTTCTACCAGTGCCTTGTTGATCAGATCGTACCGGTTTACCAGAGCCTGCAATTCTTCGTCCTTGAGTCTTCGTTCGTGCACATCAAACAGCGCTCCGGCTACACGCAGAGGCACTCCGCTATGATCACGAATCGTTGTACCGGTCGCACGATACCAGCGGTAGGTGCCATTTTTCAATTGAAGACGGTATTCGATATCATAAGGCGTTTTGCCGCTATGATCGAGCAGATGATTCACAAGTGCTGCCAGTACCCATTCCTGATCATCTGGATGCAGACGAGAAGCCCAGCTATCCAGTACATTTGGGAACTCTTGCTCATTGTGATAACCCAGCATATTACGGAATTCATCGGTCCAGGTAAAAGCATTATTCGGGTTAACCGGATCGCCAGCTTCCACTTCCATGTCCCACAATCCCACATGAATCGCTTTGGTTACCAGATCCATCCGCATTTTTACATCATTTTTTTCGGATTGTACAGCGAGCAAGGCTTCATTGATATTGCTTACGATTTCCAGCATCGTAGCATCTGCGCTTTGCAGTTGCAGCTGCGCCGAAGATTTGCGGGCATCTGTTGCCAGACGGCGGCTTGCTTCAAGCAGTTCGTTCATGGATACATGATTACGTTTTGCAGTAAAAATAGACATTGATTAGCTCCTTTATGCAGACCATTACTCTGCTCATCCTGTAATACGGCATTCGCTACCGCTGGCTTTCCTTTTCCAAAAAATAATTCGTATCCGCTGTTAAATGATTCCTTAGAATTAGTCTTTTCGAATTACTCTAATTCTATTCTCGTAATTATTCGGCAAAATATTATAAGTCTTTGTACCCATTATTCGACTTTATATAACATTTTCCGATCAAAATATAAAAATTTTATTTAATTCTTGTTAAAAATTATGTATTCCATATTCCAGCTTCCAATTTTGACGCAGATATCCGACAGTCAATGATTCTGTTCATCCGGAAATGGTACAATCCAATCAGGAGTGTCAGCATGAAGGATCGTTTGGAAAATAAAGTAGATCTACTGGTGAAATGGACAGGGAACATATACTTTGCCAAAGGAACCTATAAGAATGTATACGTAACCGGAAAGGAAGAGATGACATGCAGCCATTTACCGAGAGAGCCGTACATATTATTCGCTCTATTCCTGCAGGCAAGGTGATGACCTATGGACAGGTAGCCGCAGCGGCAGGTAGTCCGCGTGCTGCCAGACAGATCGTTCGAATTTTGCATTCCATGAGCCGCAAATATCGTTTGCCTTGGCATCGCGTTGTTAACAAGTACGGTGAAATTGCTGTAAAAGAAGAAGAATCCAGCTTTGAACAACGTGCCCTGCTGGAGGAGGAAGGCGTAATTTTTAATGGCGAACGGCGAATAGATCTGGTCACCTATAGCTACTGGCCATCGGATGAAGAACCTAACCATTCTACCCAGGAACATTCATGAACAGCCTGTATGCAGCGTACACCCAATACAAACGCCAAACTGCACAGCAAAAAAGCAGTGGGTAAGAACAATATTCAGCTGCATCTATGCATCAGAATATCGTTCTTATCCACTGCCTGTTTATTTATAATGTGGTTTTCCCAACTTACACGGTTCTGACAATATCCTCACGCACTGGAGTAAATGTATCCAGAAGGATGCCAGGAGCCAGCGCACGGGCAGAATGAACCGCACCAGCCGGAATATTCAGCGCTTTGCCTGCACTCAGCTCATAGGCTTTACCGTCGATCACAAAGCGGAACAGTCCTTTCATACAGTAAGTCATCTGCTCATGCGGATGCGAATGCTCGGCACTCTGCGCACCGGCTTCAAAGTGGACTTCCATCATCATCAAAGACGTTCCCGGTTCAAATACTTTACGTCGTACCCCCGGCTCCACCAATTCCCAGATTCCAATATTACTCAAGCTCGTGTTTATCATTTCTTACATCTCCTCCTTGTTTGTTAGTATGTTGTACATTAACTCAACAGCAGGTGTTATATTTAAAAGCTCCGATTCATGTGATACATATTGTACCACTTTTTTGAAACAAAGAAACAGTGTATACTTTCACAAAAAATAAAATAATAAAGTAGTTACTTTTTACCATTATTCTTGGAAAAAGTCGATTTTTATCGTTTTCAAAGCCAAAAAGGCCGGTAAATACGATCACCGGCCTTTTTTATATCACATTATCCCACAGATATGACACATTATTGTCACATATATAAAAGTATACTAATCTTTTGTTTGCCAAATTGTAAGGGTTAATTCTCAACAAAGTTCCAGTCTTCGCAAAAGTATATCAATACGCCCGGATCGTTCCTCCATCTACCAGCAGGGATTGTCCAGTCACATACGTATTGGCAAAGGAGCCGTAAAAAGCAACCATCCGGCCGAATTCTTCGGGTGTACCCAATCGTCCCAGTGGAATCTGGCGCAGCGATTCGGTCTGTATTTCTTCGATTGCACGCTGTTCCATGTCGGCGCGCTTCTGGTCCAGCTCCATAATGCGCTCGGTTGCTATACGGCCCGGTGCTACCGTATTGATCAGGATATGATCGGCTGCATATTCCGAAGCCAGACTTTTGGTGAGTGCCTGAATGCCGGCACGGAATATATTGGAGAGGATCAATCCATCAATGGGCTGCTTGACCGAAGAAGAAGCGATATTTACGATTCGTCCGCCACCTGCTGCCTGAAGAGAAGGAATTGCTGCACGGATCAGCCGGATCGTACTGAGCAGATTCTTCTCGAACGCACTTTGCCACTGCGCATCATCCATATCTGCAAACGTCCCGGCAGGAGGTCCGCCTGCATTGGTTACCAGCACATCGAGCCGTCCATATTTGTCCAGCGCACTCCGGGTTCCCTGCTCGATCTGTTCCGGATCACTGACATCCATACGGACCGTATGTACCTGCTGTCCGGTAGCTGCCTCAATCTCCTTTGCCGCTTTTGTCAGATGCTCCATACTGCGGCTGGCTATCGTCACCAGTGCGCCTTCTCTGGCGAACTCCAGTGCACTTGCCTTTCCGAGACCTTTGCTGCCTGCTGCCACAAATACCGATTTTCCATATAATCCGAGTTCCATGCTTATTCCTCCTGTTCGTATTGTGCATTTTAATAAAGAATAACTATCCAATTTCTGTATAATCCGCTTCCAAAAACAGCAGATTTTCCGTTATTTATTATGAAAATGAGAACATACGAGCGTTTAATCGTTTCGATTTCCATTCGCCTATCTGAACTTCCAATACTAGCTCTGTCGTATTTTACAAATACGTCCTATAATTATTATAAATTTGTGAAGAAATGACGATATACTTTATATACTGTCCGCATACATGCCCTTACTTTTGCACTCATCCACATACATAGTCATTCTACGGCAGTTTATACGGAAGTGAATCATGTGGCCAGTGCCGACTAATGAGTGGCTAACTCCAGAACAGATGGAAGTGACAAATATTGAGGCTATTACCTATCACCTCGCTCCAGCCAGGGATGCGACTCGCAAAAAAAATATATAATGATGATGGCGTTGTTCTTCTCTCCGAGGGGGTAGAACTGACCTCCGGCATTATTCGCAAGCTATATAACCATGGTCTGGACTATATCTATATTCAGGATAAAGATACGGATGATGTAATTGTCCGCGATATTGTCTCCCCGGATACCAAACGCCAAGCACTACGCGAGATCCGTACACATTTTCGGAGTCTCGCTGATCCAGCGTTTCAAAAAGCAACCTATCCGATTATCGGCAAGTCCTTTGCCGGCATTATCGATACGATTATCAGTGAGATCAGTGCCGACCCGGAAGTTATGGTTATGCTGATGAGCATGCATACCAAGGACAACTATCTGTATTACCACTCGCTCAATGTATGCATCTACACGCTGCTGCTGGGAAAAGTACATGGTTACTCCCAGGAGGAAATGAAGGTGCTGGGTATCGGCTCTCTCCTGCATGATGTAGGCAAAGCCTATATCCCGAACGAAGTGCTGTTCAAGCCGGGCAGACTGACCGATGCAGAGTATAATATCATCAAGCTTCACACCGAGTACGGCTACAAAATGCTAAAAGACGAGCCTGGCATCCCGCTGCTGGCTGCGCACTGCGCCTACCAGCATCATGAACGGCTCAACGGCAGCGGTTATCCACGCGGCCTGCAAGAACACGAAATTCATGAATATGCCAAATGGATCGGTATTGCCGACTCCTACGATGCGCTGACGACCAGCCGGGTTTATCGCGCGGCCATGCTGCCTCATGAAGCGCTGGAAGTACTGTATTCCGGCTCTGGCAGTCTGTACGACAAGGACATGCTGGCGATCTTCAAAAGCCGGATTGCTATTTATCCAATTGGTCTTACCGTCACGCTGAGCAATGGCTTGAAAGGCGTGGTCGTGCATATTCATTCCGCGATTCCACAGCGCCCGATTGTACGCATTTTGTATAACGAAGCCGGTGAACGGATCATGGCACCTTTTGATATGGATTTGCTGGCGCACCATACCGTAATGGTGACCGCGGTAGAAGGCATGAACGCCCATATGCCTGCCCCTATCACTTGAACTAAATCATCAGTAGTTCCCGGATATCCTGCTCGGTCAGCACAGGCGTTGCACTTTGACCGGGTTGGATAATTTCGTCGATCAAATCTTTTTTGCTCTGCTGCAATTCCAGCATTTTCTCCTCTACCGTTCCTCTGGCTACCATGCGAATGACCTGCACCCGATTCTGTTGCCCCATCCGGTGTGCCCGGTCAGCCGCCTGTTCCTCTACAGCCGGATTCCACCACAGGTCATACAGTATTACCGTATCGGCTCCCGTCAGATTCAGTCCGGTTCCTCCCGCTTTGAGTGAAATCAGGAACACATCCTGCTCTCCTTCGTTAAATCTTCGGCACAATTCCACCCGCTCTGCTGAAGGCGTAGACCCATCCAGATAAAAATAAGGCACATTGTACTGACGCAGTTCTTCGCGAATACGGGATAACATGCCTGTAAACTGGGAGAAGACGAGTATTCGTTTGCCGGCATCCCGGTAATCGTTCACAATCTCCAGCAGCTGTGCCAGTTTGGCAGAGCCTCCTTCATAATCCTGTACAAATAGACCGGGATGACAGCAGATCTGGCGCAGACGGGTGAGGCCGGCCAGTATACGAATCTGGTATTCAGCAAAATTTTTCTCATACAGATGCTCCAGGGCATCCTGCTGCAGCTGTGCCAGATAAGCGGCATAGATTTTTTTCTGTTCGGGCAGCAGCTCGGATACATGCGTCGTCTCCAGCTTGTCCGGTAATTCTTTTAATACGTCTGATTTCATCCGTCTCAGTATAAATGGACGGACCCGCTTGGCAATCGTGCGAGCTTCCAGATCGGCAAATTCCTTGCGCGTACCGAGCAGTCCTGGCATAATCACATGCATAATCGACCACAGTTCATAGATGGAATTTTCGATAGGTGTACCGGTCAGCGCAAATCGGTGTCGTGCCTGAATCTGCTTGACCGCACGGGCCGTCTGGGTGAGTGCATTTTTGAAAGACTGCGCTTCATCCAGAATCATCGTATGAAATGAACCCTGCCCGGCATATTCCATATCCCGGCGCAGCAGTGGATAGGACGTAATAATAACATCTGACTCCAATCCACTATTGTCCGAGCGATGGATCTCCTGCCACTGCTGCTGACGCTGCATTCGGCTGCCATCGATAATCGTCGTACGAATATCGGGCGCAAAGCGGCGGAATTCATACTGCCAGTTGTACGTTAGCGAAGCAGGCGCCACAATAATTGCCGGCTCGCCGCTACTGCGAATCTCCGATAATACCGAAGCGATAAAAGTAATACTTTGCAGCGTCTTGCCCAGCCCCATATCATCTGCCAGAATACCGCCAAATCCATAATGCGCCAGCGTCCGCAGCCATTGATAGCCATACTGCTGATAATCCCGCAGAATCGGTGCCAGCGATGGCGGAACAGGCGCATCATACAGATCGGGATGGCGGATACTTTCCAGCAGTTTTCTTACCGAACGGTCAAAGCAAAACACTTCATTCTGATCTGCGGCATCGAGCGCTTCCAGTCCATGGATAACCGGGATGCGAAACAGTACTCCGTCTTCGAGGGCTTGTTCATCAGGAGGCAGTGCCATACCCGTACGGCGGATAAAGTCAGCTGCCTGCCGAAACTGCTCGTCTTCCAGCGGCAAAAAGGCTCCTGTAGGCAGACGATAATATCGGCGCTGCTCCTGCAGCGATTTGAGCACCTGGATAATAGCCGATTCCGGAATACCATCCAGTTCAAATTTGAATTCCAGCCAGTCATGACGGGAATCCGTGTGCACAGTAATGCGCGGCGCAGCGAGCGGGTCCTGGATTCTCGATTTCACTACAGAAGTGGCATAGATCTTGACCAGCTGCTCCAGACGGGGGACGATATGATACAGGAACTCATACTCCGCCTCTTCATCGGTGAGGAAATAACCGCCCTCGGTAGCAGCAAAAGAAGCTTCGTCCATCAGCTTCAGAATTTCTTCTTCTTTTTCGCCATCACGCAGCAGGATTCGTTCGTCCTCCTGTGCCGGTGTAGGATTCAGCGGATTAATAATGACGTCGCCATATTGGAACTCCAAACCTGCCAGCAGCCGGTCGCGTACACGGTCGAGATACAGTCTTGCCTGCAGCGGGGTCTGTACGACAATCTCCGATACCCGGCGGGTCATCTGGACATTACCCAGTCGGGTGAGTCCCGGAATAACCTGCTGTACCAGCGATTCCAGCTGCTCCGGTGGAATAAGAAGCCGGTGCTGCTCAGTATTCGAAGCTGCCAGCAGCTGCTGCAGTCCGCTTAACCGGCGGCAATCCTCTTCATTGAGCGAGATAAATTCACCGTTATACATAACCATTCCATACGATTCCAGCACGATCATCTGCTGAATCCCCTCTACACGCAGCTGATACATCGTATCCACTGCAAAGCGACCGCGGGAGGACGCAGGTAGCTGGCTCGCAGTCGCTCCTGGCTCTTTTCCCTCATTCAGAAGATCCAGTTCAAAATACAGCGGCAGTGGTCCCAAATGATGGGTGATACCTTCAAACGTCTGCTCCTGATATTCCAGCCGGGCGACTGGTGCATGCCCAATCGCCTGCAGCAGATGGGGCCAATGGGATACCGGGATGATCAGCATTCGCTGGTTGGGCTGACCTGCTACACCAGGCGCCGAACGGCGGCTACTTTTACCTTTCCCTGCCCATTGGTCTATCGACTGATCCGGCTGTTCATCGCGCTGAATCAGCAGCAGCTGCCGGATAACTTCATCATCTTCCCGGCTAAAGCTATGCAGCTCCGGATCATAGGTGAATCGTGCCGAGAATACGTAGCTTCTCCGGCTGCGCACACATTCCAGAAATTCATGAATATGCTGCACAACATAAGGACGCTTCAGTCCTGCTTTCATTTCCAGACCAAGCCGGTATTGTCCATTGCCATAAGCAACAGGTCGGCAGATCCATTCCACCTGCAATGCCGTACGAGTCTCAAAGTAGGTTCTTCGGCCGCCAGGTCGTCTGGGCGGGCTTGTGAACAGACTGAGTAGTTCCTCGGCCAGCTGGTTGTCTTTGCCCTCGTCGGCAGGAACCGGCAGCTTGTCCGGCTCCGGATTGACTGCTGCTCCTACAGAGCCTGCGGTATGCAAAAGCGGCGGCATGCCCAGCTCTCCCGACTCATAGACATGAATCATCACCGCTGCCACATGCTGGCAGTAGGCGGTATAGGAAGCCAGCGATGGGCAGGTACAATGCGCATGTGCCTTGCCTGCTTCATCAAAATGCAAATGCACCTGCTCCTGCTGATTCGCCCGAATCTGCACGCTAGCTTCATATTGTCTCCGATGATCATCGTAACGGGTAAAAGACACCTTTCCCGAACGATAATAAGCCATTCCTTTGTTGTAGGCAGTTTGGCCGCACCATCGCTGAATAGCAGGCAGATTAAATTCAGTACTCATGGGCTTCCTCCTGTCCGGCTGGTTGATTCAGCCTGTTTTGCCGTGCAATAGTTTCCGTTTCAGGATCATCACCACGCCTCATAAATGGGCGGTGATGATCTGTATAGTATCTCCCTGGCGAATCATACCTTCCCGCTCTACCGAGCAGACGATACCGCGACGTTTTTTGGCGGCTGGCATAAACCGGGAAGCCACTCCTGGCTGTTCGAGGATACTTTCTATCATTTTGGCAGGCTTGCGGCAGGGTACATTTTCCCCTTCACAGATCAGACCGGTTCCATCTGGAAATAACAGCCTTGCTCCTGCAGGCAGCAGGGTCAGCTGCTCCAGTCCGCGTATCATCAGATTGGCACCAAGCCACTCCGGCCGTATCTCCGGCAGATTCATACGCTGCGCAATCTCCAGACATTCTTCGTAGGAAACGATACTGATCTGGCGGCGATTCGCAATCATTGTGCCGCGTTTGTATATTTTCTGACGAGCATCTGCACGGCGCAGCAGTCCATAATGCCGATCGCCTGGAATTCCGGCCAGCTCGACCGGAATCTCCGGCAACGCGCGTGTCACAAAGCTGCCTTTTGTATCTGCAACCAACACACTTTCTACGGTAATCGATTGGGTAGATTCTATCCACGAAATGGATGGGTTCTGGCTCATGAAGTTTCTCCTTTGATCGTGACCATAATAGTCCGTTTATCGCTTCTTCGATTATGACATACCCGGCAGACCATTCACCAGACACAACCTCTTTTACAGACAAAAGCCTGTGTGCACCTCAAATCATTGCTGCAGCCCAAATTGCATACGGTTGTTCAACCCTGAAGTGCATAGATATAGTTATGCAAGACCCTTACGGATCGCTCGGCAAAGCAGGGATCTGTTGGTACATGGGCAGCAAAAAGACCTGTTATGAAACAGATCGACCAGAGTATTTATACTGCCTATGCATAGTTAATCTATATTCCTGATACCGGACCGTATCTGCTGGCTTTTCTGGAATATACAGATAAATTAGCCCTATGCGACGTTCCATAATTTCCCACGTATAGGTAAAAGAACTACAACTCGCTCTGTATTTTATACTGGCAGAATCAGGAGGATACCAAATGAATACCCAGGTAAAATCAACAAACGATGCTTGGTCACGAAGTCACTGGATAGAAGCTGCTGTGGATTTGGCAATATCTTTTCCCGGCCTGGTATATCGGGCGGCTGTCTGCGTATTAGCCTGCCTGGTTGGCAGCTGATCGCCTCTAGAAAAGGGGAGAAGATATCCCAGACTATATACGTGTTACCAAATTACATGCCTGTTATCAAACAAAGACCCGTAACCCATAATATGGGCGCCGGGTCTTTGTTCGATTTGTAAACTGATAAATCTACAGTATTTGCTGATCAGGAAACAGGAGGCTTGATCTGCCGAAGTCTTGTCGCAGAACGACGGCGGTAGACGATCGTCAGCAGGATCGCCAGTCCGATAAATCCATACGATACCACACTGGAGAATGCCAGAACTACCGCTGTACTCAGCTCCGCAATCATGAATATTTTGGTCAGTGCTTCCAGTACCAGAATGATCCCCCACATCAGCGTCATATTGCGCATAACGTTCCGGAAATACGGATATTGCCAGTTCTTTTCCCCATCTACATTGGGTGTGAATCGGCTGACCATATGATAAATGAGCGGTCTTCTCATCAATAACGATCCCAGAAACAACGCTCCTACCCCGGCTGTAATAAAGGACTCACGCATCAACAGCAGCTTCTCGCTGCCTCCGAGCAATACCATCACGAGCGACAGAACAAAGGTAAACAGCATAATGCTTCCAAATACATCCAGATTCCGGTGCCGGTACAGATGGATCAGATTATCCAGCAGAGGCACCACGGTCGCAATAGATAGGGCTGTAAGACTGCTCATGTACGGTTTGAGCAGAATATAGATCAACCATGGAATCAATCCATTGATAATCAGGGTCATGATAATGTATTTTCGGCCAGGCATTGCGGACATAGCCCCATCTCCTTTAGTTCAAAAAATCATAAGAATTATGTATACAGGAATTATATATTTAAATTTATGCATAATCATCCCACTTTAAGCTTAGATCGTCTACGTCTATAGACCGAAATAACCCGTAATTCGGCTGCCAACCATACTATATACAATCATTTCCTCAAAATAACAAAAGTTGACAATTATATTCCGATCGACATATAGTGTTAACTGTATCCACTAGGGGCGCCTGTACGGGCTGAGATAAAGCATCTGCTTTGGTCCCTTTGAACCTGATCTGGGTCATGCCAGCGTAGGAAAGTGGTTGAGACTTCGTTGATACGACGATACGGTTTCTGCCGCTTCCTGCCCGGAGGCGGCTTTGTGCTGTCCATGGGAGGAGGCCGGGTAGACGAATCGTCAATCTGCGTATGTACATAGATAGCAGGCAGATCGAAACAGATGGTGAATAGACTACGGAATGTGCATGGAGCGCAGGCAGCAGATGTACCTGTACTCGTTGCGCGGAAGCATTTTGATACTGATTATCGGTCTATTTTGTACCCCCATCCAGGGAGCTAACCTCTCTTTGTCTCCTGCCGGAGCTGGAGCTACACAATCGGCCGCTCTATGCCTGTTGCTGGACGCTTCATCGTACCGCAGATATCTGCTCGCACGGTCTCCTCTTCCCTTTGTGCTTCCATCCCTGTATTAGTACGTCTCCTGGCGGATATCTACATTCGTGAGGAGGTTTTTTATTTATATGACTATTTTTCAGACCCCATTACCCGGCAGCCGTAAAGTATACATTCAGGGTTCACGTGCCGATATTCAGGTACCCGTACGCGAGATTGCTTTATCAGACAGCGAGATTCGCGGAGAGATCGTTCCCAATGGACCGCTGCATATTTATGATTCCAGCGGTCCTTATACCGATCCCGGACAGGAAGTGAATATCCGGCAGGGACTGGCTCCGCTTCGGCAGAACTGGATCGCAGAGCGAATGGATACGGTACACTACGAAGGCCGCCATGTACGTCCCCAGGATAACGGATTCCAGAGCAGTGAGCGCGAAGCCCGGCAGGGTGCCGAACTATTCCCGCAGAATGATCGGCAGCCGAAGGCGGCACTGCCTGGCGCCAATGTGACCCAGCTGCATTATGCACGACAGGGGATTATTACGCCGGAGATGGAGTTTATCGCCCTGCGTGAAGGCATGGAGCCTGAATTTGTCCGCTCCGAAGTGGCTGCCGGACGGGCGGTCATTCCGTCCAATATCAACCACCCCGAGAGTGAGCCGATGATTATCGGTCGTCATTTTCATGTAAAAATCAATGCCAATATCGGCAACTCGGCTGTCGCTTCCTCGATCGAAGAAGAAGTAGAGAAGATGACCTGGGCGATCCGCTGGGGAGCCGATACAATCATGGATCTATCTACCGGCAAAAATATTCATACAACAAGGGAATGGATCATTCGCAATTCACCGGTACCGGTAGGTACGGTTCCTATTTATCAGGCACTGGAAAAGGTCAATGGCCGGGCGGAAGATCTGAGCTGGGAAGTATTCCGTGATACGCTGATCGAGCAGGCCGAGCAAGGTGTGGATTATTTTACGATTCATGCCGGTGTACTGCTGCGCTATATTCCGCTGACAGCCAATCGGGTGACCGGCATTGTCAGTCGGGGCGGATCGATTATGGCAGCATGGTGTCTGGCGCATCATCGGGAGAATTTTCTATATACGCATTTCGAAGAGATTTGCGAAATTATGAAGCGTTATGATATCACTTTCTCCCTCGGTGACGGGCTGCGTCCCGGATCGATTGCGGATGCGAACGACGAAGCCCAGTTTGCGGAGCTGGATACACTCGGTGAGCTGACCCATATCGCCTGGAAGCACGATGTACAGGTAATGATCGAAGGACCGGGGCATGTGCCGATTCATCTGATCAAGGAAAATATGGACCGCCAGCTGGAAGTATGCGACGAAGCGCCCTTTTACACACTGGGTCCGTTAACGACCGATATTGCTCCCGGCTATGACCATATCACCTCCGCGATCGGTGCAGCGATGATCGGCTGGTATGGTACCGCGATGCTCTGCTATGTTACACCCAAGGAGCATCTGGGACTGCCCAATCGCGAGGACGTCAAAGAAGGCGTAATCGCCTACAAAATTGCCGCCCATGCCGCCGACCTCGCCAAAGGCCATCCGCAGGCGCGCAAGCGGGATGATGCCCTGTCGAGAGCACGGTTCGAGTTCCGCTGGCGGGATCAGTTCCACCTCTCTCTCGATCCGGAACGTGCTATGAGTTACCATGACGAGACGCTGCCTGCCGAAGGGGCCAAAAGCGCTCATTTCTGCTCTATGTGTGGTCCCAAATTCTGCAGCATGAAAATTACCCAGGATATCCGTGATCAGTATGGTGATACGCAGGTCGAACAGGCGATGCAGGAAAAGTCGCAGGAATTCAAAGCAGGCGGCAGCCGCATTTACAGTTGAGATAGACTGATTGCCAGAGCAGCAATCAAGTATCGCTACTAGCGTATGATTAATAACGTATTACTAAAATACGGCTAGCACAGTGATTGAGCAGCAATATAGCCAATACGCAGAATACAAGCTATTCATAAATCCTGCCGACATACTACCATACCCGGAAGGAACACTGCCTCCAGTGATCTTTCCGGGTATGTGTATCCTGCTAATATCTATTCAACTCCGTCTGCTATATGAATATGCAATTTTATATTGCGTTTACAAAATAAGGTTTTTCATATGACAAATGGGATATATGATCAATGTATCATATGAATACATATTAGGAGTGTGACGATCTTGAATACCTTTTCCATGAAAAAAGCAGCCCTGTCCCTGGGCGCTGCCGCTGTATTAAGCGTGCCTTTATTTACTATCGGCTTCACTACTGCCGATGCTGCTGCTACGACTGCTGCCAAAAAAGTAACAGCTCCCAAAAATGTCATCCTGTTTATCGGCGATGGTATGGGCGAAGCGAGTCGTAATGCTATCCGCTACGCTACTGTCGGCAAAAATGGCACATTGGAGATGGACAAAATGCCGGTATCCGGCCTTGTACGTACCAGCTCCAGCGACAGTCTGGTGACAGACTCTGCCGCTGCCGCGACGGCTATTGCGACTGGTGTCAAAACGTATAACGGCGCCATCGGCATGGATGCCAAAAAGAAACCGGTAACCACTGTAATGGAACTGGCCAAAAAAGCCGGCATGTCTACAGGTGTCGTAACGACCAGTCAGGTGACAGATGCGACAGGCGCTGCTTTTGGTGCACACGTCGAGAACCGTTCTGCCCAGAGCGATATCGCCAAGCAGTATATTGAGAACAGCAAAATCGACGTTCTGCTCGGCGGCGGCGAAGACTTCTGGTATCCAAAAGGAACCGCTGGTGCTCATCCGGACGCTCCAGCCGAAGATCCGTCAGAAGGCAGCAAAGGCACCCAGGGCAATCTGGTAGAACGCGCCAAAAAGCTGGGCTATGACTACGTAACCGATACTGCCGAGATGAAAGCTTCCAAAAGCGGCAAGCTTCTGGGCCTGTTCGCCAACGAAGAAATGTTCCAGGCACATAACGAGCTGGGCAACAAATACAATCCAACCGTCTCCCTGCCGGACATGACTACCAAAGCACTGGACGTACTGTCCAAAAACAATAAAGGCTTCTTCCTGATGGTAGAAGAAGAAGGCACCGACGAGATGGCGCATGATAACGATGCCGCATTGACGATCAAAGCCGGCCAACAGCTCGACAAAGCCGTCAAAGTCGCCAAAGACTATGCCAAAAAGCACCCTGATACTCTTGTACTCGTAACTGCTGACCACGAGACAGGCGGTATGGTTATCGAGGAAGTCGATGCTGACGATGAGTCTGGTGACGGCGAATCCAAGGAAGATGGACCATTCACGATCGCTGGTTCCAAAGAACAGTTCTATGTGGACTGGACTACAGGCGGACACAGTGCAGTCGATGTAGCACTGACAGCTATGGGCCCGGGCTCCGAAGAATTTACCGGTAACTACCAGAATACAGCTATCCACGACAAACTGGTCAAATTGCTGAAACTCAAGTAATTGCCGCAGCATCGATAGATACACCGGAATCAATCATAGGTATGTAAAAAAGCAGGCTGTCCCTTCGCGGGAAACAGTCTGCTTTTTTAGCGATTCGAAAATAAACCAATTAGTTCTTTTCGATATACGAACGTACAAAATCAGGCTGTTCCTCGCTGAGTATATCTATTACAGCCTGGAATAGATTCGGCGGATATTCTGCAATTCGGTGGCACAGATACAGATACCATTCATGACCGTATGTCAGATAAATGCGTACCGGCTGACCGCGATCCAGTAGACGCCGGCTTAATTCCGGGCGAATACCATATAATAGCTCATACTCTGCATAACGATCTGCTCCGGCAGTCTGCAGTATCTCCAGCATCCGGTCGATCAGTGCTTCATCATGTGTAGCCACTGATACCCGGCAGCCCTGCTGCAGCACATACTCCACCAGTTCCACATAACGCGTATCCAGTGCCTCCGAGCGAGGCATAGAGATCGATTCCGGCTCTTGATAAGCGCCTTTGACGATACGCACCCGGGCACCGGCTGGCAGCTGGGCTACAGCATCTTCCGGCGTCCGGTGCAGCTGGGCCTGCAGCGTAATACCGATATTGTCCGGATACTGCCGGACTGCACGTGTATAGACGGACAGAATACGGTCGGTTTTGGCAGACTCCTCCATACTAATAAACAGCTCTATACCAACCGGCTCTGCCTGCTGGGCAAGTTCCAACAGATGACGCAGCGCCAGTTCCGTGTCCAGCAGCAGCCCGATATGCGACAGATCAAAGGATACCCGGGCACCTTTGCGATCCACTCCGGCTTCGCGGATCAGCGCAGACAATTCCTGCACAGCCTGCTCACATTCTTCGGCACTCTGCGTATTTTCCCCGATATATTCGAGCGAGACGGCATATCCTGCGCTTTCCAGCTCCCTGGCTGTATGTAATGCCTGCTGACGCTGTTCTCCGGTAACATAGCGATCGGCGGCTTTTTTGAGCAGTTGGTTCATCACCGGATCACGATCGATATATTCCTTGATATCCAATCGGCGGGCAACCGACTTTAGCGCATCTGCCAGCTGCTTCTCCATGGATTCGCTGTGTGCTGATGTATTTATTGTATTCATAGTATCCCATCCCTTCTTCTGATTTGTTTCCAAGCATATCGGAGAAGGGAACAAAGGGATTGTACAAAATTGCTATTTGAAAAATAATCATTATCTATTCTGTTGATCCTGCCACATTTCATACTATTCCATACTTCTGATCAGCATGCTCAGAGCCATATTCTATCCATGGATCATGCATGATTATCTCTCTCTACCAGACCCGGGTATCCTTATACCGACAGGCTGTATTTTCCTGGCGTCACACCGACCATCCGGATAAATAGACGTGTCAAATGACTCTGATCATAGAATCCAGCTTCTGCAGCAATATCGGCAATAGGCCGCTGGCGGGCCAGCTCGGTTTTGGCATAATTGATACGCAGTACATTCTGATAACGATGCGGCGGTAGATGATTCCACTGCTTGAACAGACGAATCAGATGGAAGCGGCTGATTCCTACCTCCTGTTCCAGCTGTGCCAGTGTAATTTTTTCGTTAAAATGGGCATTCAGATACTCCCGGACTCTGCCTATGTATTTGTGATCCTGGCGATGCGACCGTCCATGACTGATATCTCCGGATTCTGAGCCGGTTAAGGTCTGAAGCAGTTCGATTAGCCCGCTCTCTATCGTCAGTGCATCTGCCTGCTGTCGGAGTTGCTGCATAATCTGACGAATATGCAGGCGGCAAGCTTCATTTTTGCCGGCAGACAGTAGATACGGAATATGGACAGCCTCCAGCTCACGCTGTTCCAACCCCTGCAGCCACTGCGGCTGGATAAACAGCATTTTATACTGCCAGTCCAGTCCCTGATCCGGATGGCATGCATGCAGCATCTGAGGCGGAAAGCTGATCATCCGCCCTTCCTCCACCAGCATCGTTGTGCCGTCACACCATGCATTGGTCTGCCCCTGTTCGATCAATCCCACCGAATACTCTTCATGAAAATGCTTGTGATAGGCCAGATCGTCTGCCAGACAATGCTTGGCTTCGAGAAAAGGCAAATCGGGATGACGGTAAAATATCATATGGGTCATGATCCGCACCTCCTTTGACGAATAGTATGGACAGCAAAAAGCCGCCAGTCAAGGGTTTCCCCTGACCAGCGGCCTGGCTGTACGATCATCATAGATGTCGGTATCGCGGATGACCTATAGGCTATAGATCATCTATAGCCTATGCATGATCTATACCAAAAGCAGTCGTAATCATTCCTATTCTTGCAGAGCGTTCAGTACCAGACTGTTCACATAAGAGTTGAAGATCAGCCCTACATGATATACGCCAGCGATGCGAATATTGTTCGCACCATCCACGATAGACAGGTAGTTGCTGACGATCTGGTCATTAATGCTGTAGATCGAAGTCATATCGATACCTGCTGGTGCAGTACCTGTTGTGAGACGGTTGGCGCCGCCCAGCGTGATCAGTTTGTCGACTTTCTCTGCGCCGCCATAGTTAAGAATATAGTACAGGCTGTTCGCCCCGCCCATACTGTGAGCGATAATGTTCACTTTGGAGCTGCCTGTTCTGGCGAGGATATCATCCACCATGCTACGGATAGCCGGTGCATTCATAACCTGTGTACCGTTCTTGCTTGGCAGATCGATCGAGTACAGCTCATCTTGCGACCAGCCCTGGCTCAGCAGATAGCTCTTGATGTACATAAAGTTGCTGGACGACCCTCCCAGTCCATGAACAAAAAGAACCGGTGTGTGGGTTGTTGCTGCCGAAGCCTGTGTAGTAAATACCGGCAAGCAGAAAATAGTGGACAGCATCGCTGCCAGCATGGTGAATTTGATTGTAGTCATAAAGTTACGCATATTTGTCATTGCTCCTATTCTGTATGTTTTGAATAAATATGTATTATTTTACATTATATGATTCTTATATTCACCACCAATCAATTTAGGAATAGAACGAACAGATTAACTATAAAATAAAATTTTAAATTTGTCAAATGATGTAATAAATAGGGTTATCGCCTTCATTTTACTAAAATAAGAATTGCGCCTAGCCACTGTTTTGCAGTCTATGTTTAAGAAAAAGCCGCTGAAGCAATGATTTCTACTTCAGCGGCTTTTGTATATTCATACAGTTTGCGATATTACTTACGGCCGGAGATTGCGAATCGTAAATTCGAACTCCAGCTCCTGATCTGCTGGAATCTGATACTCTTCGTGTACTGGTGCTCCCCAGCTATCGTCACCGCCAACACCCATTTGCTTGCCAGCTACCGTAACCACTGTATAATGGACTTCCGGCAGCTCGTAGACATGGGCTGCACTTTCCAGTTCCAGCGCTGTATACGGCGAAATATTACATTCTACCGGTGCAGAAGCCGGAGCGGTCAGACGCAGACCATACTGCTCGTCATTCATAATATCAACCCGGCGTACGCCTGTACGGTTACCTGATTCCTGAGGAACCACATAACCGGATACATTATCGGCTGCATCATTGCGGAAATGTACAAGTCTCGCACCAAACGCACGGTCAATATAATTCTCGTCCGGTCCCATCGCATACCAGTCCAGATGATGATAATCGGCCGGAATTTTGAAGGACAGTGCCACGATCGGCAGATTTGGCAGTCCGGCAGCACCGGTATAACGCGATTTGACCTGCAGACTTCCGTCCGAATGCACGGTGTAGGCTGTTGTCATGCGTACATCGGTATGGATGCTGAACATATACTGGAACGTCACTGTTACATGGTCCTGTTCCTGCTGAAGCTCCACATGAGTACAGCGGCGTGCCAGACTCGCAGCCAGCCATGCTCCGGAAGTGTACCCTTGGGCTGTGCCTTTGTCATTGTCGGTCGTTGCGCGCCAGAACATCGGTACCGGCGGTGCAGCGATATATTCCCGTCCACCGTAGCGCAGGGAAGTCAGACTGCCTGCTCCTTTGGAGAACATAATGCTGTAGCCATTGCCGTGAACACCGATATTCACATCACCTTCGGCTACATGCATCGCTCCGGCGGATACAGGTGCTGCCTGCTCGCCTTCTACCACAAATACATACTCGCCAAAGGATACTTCATATCCCGCTTCTGCCCACAGCTCGTCTGCTTTCAGGATTAGCGACGCGTGGATCGCGTATTCGCCCGGTTGTCCGGAGACATCCGGCATTTTCACCTCTATATAGCCTTCCTGACCAGCAGCTACCTGTACATCCAGCACCATTTCATATACCTGAACGCCATTACGGTTCAGACGGTAGAGCAGCTGGTACGCCTCTGTTCCTTCGAACAGATTCTCATTGACCACTTTGACTCCATTTTGATCCGGAATCAGCTTGATGTTCTGGTACAGGAATTTGACTTCCTGCATTTTTGGAGACACTTTGCGATCCGCATATACGATTCCATCCGTACAGAATCCGTAATCGGTCGCACGGTCGTCATAGTCTCCACCATAAGCCAGATACTCCACGCCATAGCGATTTTTTTTCATAACAGCCTGATCGATATAATCCCAGATAAATCCGCCCTGGTACATCTCGTACTTGTTCTCCAGCTCGGTGTATTTGTGCATACCGCCGACCGAGTTGCCCATCGCATGCATATATTCGCAGCTGATATACGGTTTGGAAGGATTGCTGTTCAGGTATTCCTCGATATCGGCAGGCTTGGCATACATTCGGCTCTCCATATCACTGGTTGCATCGTAATCCCGGTTATGGAATACACCTTCATAATGAACGAGGCGTGTCGGATCTTTTTCCCGGAAATAATCGGCTACATTCAGGATCACCTGACCGGCATAGGATTCGTTACCACAGGACCAGATCAGGATGGAAGGATGGTTTTTGTCGCGTTCTACCATCGAGATTGCACGATCCATAACGATATCCTGCCATTCCGGCAGATTGCCCGGAATATTCCAGGATGGCTCTACGGCGCCCATCTTTTGCCAGGAACCGTGTGTCTCCAGATTCATCTCGTCAATCAGGTAAATGCCGTACTCGTCGCACAGCTCATACCAGCGCGTCTGGTTCGGATAATGCGAGGTACGTACTGCATTCATATTATTCTGCTTGATCGTACGGATATCCCACAGCATATCTTCTTCCGTTACTGCACGTCCGGTACGGCAGTTGAATTCGTGGCGGTTTACACCTTTGAAGACGATTCGCTTGCCGTTCAGATGCATTACTTTGTTGATCATTTCGAATCGGCGGAATCCTACGCGCTGCGGAATGACCTCAACCACTTCACCAGCTGCATTGTATACCGTGATGTAGAGTGTATACAGATAAGGGTGCTCTGCGCTCCAGGCAGTTACCGTCTCCAGCTTCGCTTGGAAAGAAGCCCGCGCCTTTCCAGAAGCATCTGCGAATGTAACTTCACCGGAGCAGACGATTTGTCCTGCACGGTCATGCAGCTCTAGCGCAGCGCGTGCTCCGTTAAAAGATTGTCCCTGTTCGAGTGTCAGCTTCACATCCAGCTGTCCCTCGGTATACTGATCGTCCAGACCGGCATTTACATGCAGATCGCGTACATGCACTTCCGGCACCGTGTACAGATACACATCACGGAATATACCGGAGAAGCGCCAGAAATCCTGATCTTCCAGCCATGCCCCTGTACTGCGCTGGTACACTTCTACAGCCAGTTTGTTTTCACCCTCCTGTATGTATGGAGTCAGATCAAAGTCCGACGGTGTAAAGCTATCCTCGCTGTAACCGACAAACTGCCCGTTCAACCATACATAGAATGCCGATTCCACACCCTGGAAAGAAATATAGACAGGCTGCTCGCTCTTCATATTTTCCGGCAAATAAAAATGCTTCACATAGCTGCCTACCGGATTGGACTCCTGCGAAATCATTGGCGGACGCAGATTCTCCTGACCGTCCCACGGATACATTGTATTCACATACTGCATCTGTCCATAGCCCTGCGTCTGGATATGTCCGGGTACCTGAATATCGCCCCAGCCTGCACAGGCAAAGTCCTGCTCATAAAACCCCTGCGGACGACTGGCCGGATTCACCGCATAATTAAACTTCCAGCTGCCATTCAGACTATGACGCCAAGCCATCGCTCCACGCGTCTGCGCCTCGGCGAGAGTCGCATAATATTTATGATCCGAATATGCCCACAGACGGTTTACTGCAAATACACTCGTATCACTCAGCCAATCCAGTGAAGGAGAAGTTACTCGGTCCTGCATCAATTCTGTTTCTGTCTTGCTCATTATCATCACTCCAGTCTATTTATTACATTCATTTTTATTATATGTGTCTGCGTTACGTGTTTTTAATATGATAAAATCGCACATACTCTATTTCCACATTCTTATATATGTTATACAAAACAAAATAGTCCGCGAAAATCTGCAAAAATGTACCCTGTAAGATACTCACAGTAAAGGGCCGGATATTTTCCTTTTCACAGGAAATCGTACATATCCGACCCTTTGTAATAACAATTGAGATTTATCATGACGACATTTCAAGCTCATCGTGACAACAACACTTTGGATTCATTGTAATGATATTCCGGTTTATCCTTTATCCGAATGAACCCAAGCACTATTTACGTGCATTTCAATATGCAGTCAAACGGTTTTATTTGACCGATCCTACCATACCTGCCACAAAGTGCTTCTGCATCAGGAAGAACACAAGCGCTGTTGGCAGCGTAGAGATCACGATTGCGATCATGATCACGCCGTAATCCGGTGAGTAACTGGAGCCCAGATTGGAGATCAGCAGTGGGATCGTCTGGTTCTCTGGTGTCTGCAGGATAACGAGCGGCCACAGATAGTTGTTCCAGCTGGACATAAACGTAATAATTGCGGCGGCAGCATAGGATGTTTTCATCGTTGGCATGTATACGCGGAAGAACAATCCCAGCTCGCTCAGTCCATCCATACGTCCGGCTTCCAGCAGATCTTTCGGGAACATCTTGGTGCTTTGGCGGAAAAAGAAGATCAGGAACGCGGTAGTCATCGTTGGAATAACGACTGCTGCCGGCGTATCAATTCCGATAAACGGAATAAAGTTGGTGATTTGTCCAAACATCCGGTACAGCGGTACCATCAGGGCTGCGAACGGAATCATCATGGACAGCAGCAGAATATTGAAGACAATGTCTTTGGCTTTACTGCGATATACTTCAAATCCATAACCGGCCAGCGAAGCGATCAGCATCGCCAGAATAGTCGTGGATACTGCGATTTTGGCGGAATTCCACATCGCATTCCAGATATCCACGGATTCGGTCAGTTTGGTCAGGTTATCGATTAGATGTGCACCCGGCAGCAGCTTGCCTCCGGTTACTTCTACAGACAGGTTGGTCGAGCTGACGATCATCCAGAAGAACGGGAAGATCGAGACAAATGCAGCAACGATCAGGAACAGATACGTAAATGTTAATTTTGTTTTAGCCATTGCGCTCACCTGCCACTTTGAACTGGATAAAGGAAAGAATAATAATCATAATAACGATCGAATACGATACGGTTGCCGCGTAACCAAAGTCCGGCGAATATTCAAAGGACAGGTTATAGATATACTGCGAGATACTCGTGGTCGCATTACCCGGTCCACCCTTGGTGATATTCACGACTTCATCGAACAGCTGCAGTGTACCGATCGTGGATGTGATCGATGTGAACAGAATGATCGGCTTGAGCAGTGGTACCGTGATGCTAAAGAACTGACGAATTGCCGAAGCACCATCGATACGGGCTGCTTCATAAATAGAACTGTCGATATTTTGCAGACCGGACAGATAGAAGATCATGTTATAACCGGTCCAACGCCATGTAATAGCGATAATGATCGTTACTTTGGCCCAGAATGGATCAGTAATCCAGTCGATAGGGGTATTCGTGAGATGCAGGTTGAGCAGCATCGCATTTACCAGTCCATCCGAAGAGAACAGATATTTGAATACGACTGCATAAGCAACGAGCGATGTAATACACGGCAGGAAGATCGCCGTACGGAAAAATCCTTTGAATTTCAGGTTTTTGTCATTCAGCAGCACCGAGATGAACAGTGCCAGAATAACCATAAGCGGAACCTGGAAAATCAGATAAATGAATGTATTTTTGACGGCTGTGAGGAACATGCTGTCTGTAAACAGACGCGTATAGTTATCAAAGCCGTTAAATTTCAAATTCATGCCTGTTCCTGTCTGGAAAGACAGAATCAGTGCCTGGATCATTGGATAGAAGAAGAAAATAAAAATCAGTAATGCGGCAATTCCTACGAACGTCCAGCCCGTTATGCCTTCTCTTACACGATTGCCCATCCGGGCGCGAGTCGTTTTTTTGCCTGTATTCAGAGCAGGATCTGCTGTTTTCATATCGTCTCATCTCCCTCATATCGCCGGTTTGCCTTATCTGTATGGTTTGCTTACCTGCGGGTTACACGCTATCCATAAATCTGTCTATAAGGAAAAATAAAACCTTGAACGTTTAAGCCCAAGGTTTTATCTCCTGATTCATTCATGCTGTTGATGAATTATTTCAGCTGGGCTTCAGCCTGTGCCTGTACATCTTTCATCATTGTATCTACATCTTTGCTGCCGCTCAGATAGTTTTGTACTTCTACCGTCATGATGTCTTCGATAGCATACGTATGCAGACCGTAGTTGACGTTAGGTACTTCTTTTGTCCATTTTGCAAAATCAGCGTATACTTTTTGTCCACCGAAGAACTCGTCCGGTTTGTCATAAGCTTCGTTCTCGGAAGAGGTTTTCAGTGTACCGATGATACCGATTTTGGTCAGCATTTCCTGGTACAGATCTTTATCCGAACCGAATGTGGATTTCAGGAAATCAGCTGCAGTGTCCTGTCCGTCTACGTTCATAACATACCAGGAAGCACCACCAATGTTGGACGCATGTACAGAGTTAGGTACGCCTTTCAGTACCGGGAATGGAACAACTGCCCATTTACCGGATTGTGAAGCTTCAGCTTTGACGGATGGTGTGATCCAGTTACCTGTAGGTACGGAAGCAACCGCGCCGCTGTTGAATGCAGCCAGGAATTGGCTCCAGTCGGAATTCGCTTTAACGATATTTGCATCATACATCGCTTTGTAGGTTTCCAGAGCTTTTTTCAGAGCTTCGTTACCTGCGATATTAGGAGTTTTACCGTCTTCTTTCAGGTACCAGCTGCCTGCAGACTGAATCATGGAGCGGATCAGACCAAGGTCATTTGGATCCTGTGTCAGCATGTCTTTGCCTGTTGCCGCTTTTACTTTTTTACCGATTTCGATAAATTGATCCCAATCGATATTTTGCAGATCAGCTACTTTGTAGCCTGCTTGTTCCAGGTAATCCGTACGTACATACAGACCGGTTACACCAGAGTCAAAAGGTACGCCGTATTGCTTGCCTTCATAGCTGGTAGGACCTGCTTTGTAATCCGCAAAGTCAGCTGCTTTGATAGAAGAAGACATATCACGGAAAGCGTCTGGATACGCTTGCAGGAATCCCTGGGAGCGATAATCCTCGATCAGTACAATGTTTGGCAATCCTTTGGTTGTACCGGAGTTAAGACCTGTGTTAAGTTTTTGCACGATATCAGCTTGTGCATTTTCCACGATATTAATCTTCACATCAGGATGTGCCGCCATATATTTCTCTTTTGCCAGGTTCAGCGCGGCAATGTTAAAGTTCGGATCCCATGCCCAGACCGTAATTTCTTTTTTACCCGGGTCAGAGCTTGCGTTACCGCCACCGCCGGAACATGCGGACAATAACAGTACGCTTGCCAGTAAAAGGAACATCAATTTTTTCATTCTGTTCAACCCCTGCTCTTTGTATGATGTGCATCTGTATACCGCGTTATTCCGTACAGGAATGCGCTGGTATGGAAGCATTACGGCTTTCATGCAATGCCTGAACGTTGTGTCTCGTCAATTTGAAAGCGTTTGCTTGTTTATGGATTTATCTTATCATCACGCTCTGTTCTCCGGTTAGGAATATCTTTGTACGGATTTGTGATATCGTTGGTTCTCCTCAAAATGATAGCGTTATCATTTGTACTTTTTTTAGGTATTGGTAAAATTTTAATATATTCATCTTTTATAAATGTAAACGTATACTTTTCTGTAAATAAAATGTATCTCCCGTTCTGCCTCTGCAGACTTCGTATTATGCTGGTTGTGATCTCTGACTTGTTCCGAGTATTTTTCGATATTCTTTTCTCTTACAAAAAGGTTAAGCCCGTCCGTTACCTATTGATTTCTTTTCAAAAAAAGGCCGGATACAGGAAAATATACTCCTGTCTCCGGCCGCTTGGCAGATGTATAACGAAAACTGTTCGGATTGTTGTACATGCTGTATGGATTCCACAGCCATCCATCTATTTTGCTGTGAATATTTGCTGCAAATCATAATACTATGTTTGAGTATAAAGCTTACTTTTTGACTTCTCCGGTAATATTGCCAAATCGGCTCGGTGTCTGATTGCTGCCTGCACCTGTAGATGGTGCAGCCGGGCTGATATAACCCGAACGGGTTGCACCCGTGACAGGCAGCGTATCATAAAAAGCAACTCGGCCGGTTATGCTTGGCGTAGTGCCTGCCTGTGCGGCAATCTCATACGGCAGGAAGAATATAGGCGAAGTTGACGTCTGATTCATGTTCAGCTTGGCTGTCCACACCAGTTCACTGTGATTATCCTGCATTTCATAATAAGAGATCACATCACCACGCTGTTCGAAGAACGGGAAGCTTTGTCCTTCGGGGAAATAATACGTATATCCTGCATTGCTGTCATCCGACGGTGCATAGCTTTTGAGCTTGCTGATGCGCGGCATGCTTACTGCTGCTTCGCGTCCCAGCGCCAGGTCGCTTCCATTTGCCTGCTGAATAAGCTGTGGCGGCGTTTTGGCGACATAGACGGTACGGCTTGCCGGATTCCAGCTGACTGCTGCCTGTGCAGCCTCTGCCAGGAAGCGCAGCGGTACCATCGCACGACCGCTTCGCAGCGACGGTGCAACTGGCAGGTTCACGGTACGGTCACCAATCGTCGCTGTTGTCTGTCCGATCACGAGCTTGATTACCGTACCATCCTGACTGACTGTAACCGTCTGTGTTGTATTATTCCAAATAGTTGAATTACCTGGTATGTACTGCAGGGCTTTGATCGGTATCATCGTGGTACCCTTTTCCACATACGGCTCTACGCCGGCATATACCGTTGAATTATTAACGACTACCTGAATATCGGGAACAGCGGCCTGTACGGTTCCTGCTCCTATACCGAGAGCGACTACCACTGATAATGCCAGTCTGGAAAATGCTTTGATCATATCCGATTCCTCCATTGATCATCATACAGTCAGTTGTACATTATTAAACCAAACAAAGTTCTATTCCACATGCCACTTTTATCTTACCACCTTTCACCCCTTAACTACTAATTAGGCGAAGGATCACTGCGTCTTTCCGGCAGAATAGGCTATGCGGCGAGCACGTCACTTAACCGGTCTGTAACTCTTTTGCCTATCCTTGCTTTTACAATGAGATGGAGTAGTACCGCTTATATGACCGAGACAGGAATAACCTGTACTCGGCCATTCTCATTTTCAGGTCTGCAACCGATATAATACAGTAACTGTATAATAACCATATCTGTGTCTTCTTTCATTTCCGTTGTTAGAGGACAGTCCGGCCCGACCGCAGGTATAATAAAGGTGAAAGGGGCCAAACCATGAAAATGATGAAATTAATCAGTCTGTGCCTGCTCCTTCTAATCATATCCGGATGCAGCCAGATAGTCTCTCCCGGTGATCTGCTGCATGCTCCCAATCGCACCAATGAAGAGCAGACTTTATTCAAAGCCGTCCAGCCTTTTCTTCCTGCAGGATATCGGCTGACCATACCTGCTTCCTATGATCAGGGCAGCGCTATTCGCCTCGCCGATCTGGATGGAGACGGACAGCAGGAATTGATCGCCTTTTATAAAAAAAGCCAGCTGGATTATGAGATTAACGTGCTCATTTTGCATCAGCAAAACGGAGTATGGGAACAATCCGATCTCATTACACATAGTGGATTGAATATCGACTATGTCGGGATTCTTCCGGTAGCCAGCCAGAAATCTCCCTATCTGCTGCTTGGATTTGCAGGTGGAGGAAACGGACTGCCCAAAGAACTGTATGTATACTCCTACAGTAATTTCAAAGCTTCCCAGGTATTTAATCGTACCTACGATCTTATAGCTGTAGGAGATATGGACGGCAGCGGCCTGTCACAAATTGCTCTCGTTCCTCCCTTTGAGAATGTAACGAATTCTCAGACTCCTGCAGAAATTAATTCACAGCTCCTTCTATTTGGCAGCCAAGACGGCAAGATTACCAAGCTGGCTGCACGTAATATAGATGGAATGATTAACAGCATGCAGATGAGGCGAGCTGCAGCCAACAATCGTAATGGATTGTTTTTGAGTATACCGGCAGGAACCCACTCTGCTTATACGGCCCTGCTTGTATGGAATCATCACACGTTAGCAAATATTCTGACCTCTTCGGGTTCTGTATCGGATGCACTTGCCGAACGGAAGCCTCTTCCATTGAGCAAACCGGATGACAGTACTGCTCCGGTTCATATGGATAAAGTATCTGCCACCGAATATCCAACAGAGAGCAAAGATGTGAACCGCGATGGAATTACCGAGACAGTGCTGCTAACCATACCACCCGGTACAGGAAATATGGCGCCGCTGGTCGTACCCTATATTAGTACGTACTATCAATGGGATGGAGATCGACATCTGACCTTTATACAAGATCGGTTTGAACAATGGGGTTATGATTTCCGTATTCCGGATCGCTGGCAGGGGCATTATCGTATTCATCTTTCGGACGATCCGATCAATCCGCAGAATGAAATTCATTTTATATATCCGAGAAATGGACAGTCTTCGGCTGATCTGCTTGTTCTGCGGCAGATTCCACAGTCAGACTGGAAAAAGCTCGAAGAAAAGCTCAAAAAGCAGAAAGAAGCCTATGTAGTATTAAAACATATCAGTGCAGCGATGACAGGCACTACTGCACAGGTTAGTGTTGCTCTACTGCCCAATCAAAGCAGCCATCTCACAGGAGAAGCGCTTCAGCAGTACAAGCAGCTGCGGCTGAATGTATCGGAAGTTCTGCTGCTGGCAGGCAATACCGGAATCATTCCGGGAAAGGAGGCGCAGTAAGTGAAAGTGCTCATACTTGAAGACGAAAAACCGATTCGTGATTTTGTACGAATCAATCTCAAACGCGCCGGCTTTGACGTTGTCGAAGCCGCAACCGGTGAAGATGCGCTGATGACTATCCATACTCATTCGGATATTGATATGGCTGTGCTCGATGTGATGCTGCCAGGAATCAGCGGATTGGAAGTATGCTCTTCCCTGCGTAGGCTCAATTCCCGGATAGGCATCATTATGCTGACTGCCAGAGGACAGGAGAATGACAAGATTCACGGACTGGATCTGGGTGCCGACGACTATATTGTCAAACCTTTCAGCCCTGGAGAACTTGTTGCCAGATTGAACTCGTTGTATCGGCGTCTTCGCCCAGCTGAAGAGATTCCGGAAGAACATGTACTAGTCAGTCATCCATTTCAGCTGCTGCTCGATCAGCGTAAACTGATGCGTGGCGAGCAGACGATTCTTTTGACGCCCAAGGAATTCGATATCCTCCGACTGCTTATGGAGAATCCCAACAAGGCCGTGCACCGTGATGACATCCTGAATGAAGTGTGGGGCAATTTTTTTACCGGTGATATGAAGACAGTCGACGTGAATATTCGCCGCATCCGTCAAAAAATCGAAAAAGACGATGCACATCCCGAATATATAGAGACCGTATGGGGATACGGTTATCTATGGAGGAAGGATACGCATCATGAAAGGAATTAAAGCCAGACTGCTATTCCAGATAGGCATGCTGCTGCTCGCTATCGTTCTGCTGCTGGAAGCTGTATTTGCTTTTGCGGTGTACTCATATTACTTCAGCAGTGCAAGGCAGATCATGCAGTCACGCGCCGTAACGGCCACGACCTTTTCCAATCAGTTTATGGATGGGTATCCGCTGGTCGACCGGGCACGATATATTTTGGAGAATCTGGTGGCCAATGAGAACAGCCGGGTCGAAGTATTGAACATGGAAGGCCAGACTGTCATCGATTCATACGGATTTTCTTCCTCCGAGCATATTGATACCGAGGACGTACAGACAGCGCTGCAAGGAGGAATCGGTAACTATACCGGATTCTCGCCACTTTTTGAGCAGCGAATTATGGCTGTATCCAGCCCGCTTACCAGCTCCGGCCAGGTGATCGGGGTGCTGCGCTTTTCTGTCTCTACAGAACCGCTGTACAAGGCTGTATTCATACTGATCGGCTGGGCGATTGTTATCGGGATAGCCGTTATTGTCCTGGGATTTGCCTTTAGCCTGATTATTGCACGAAGAATTATTGATCCGGTCAAAGAACTGACCGTCATTTCCCGCCAAATGGCTACAGGCGATTTCTCCGCCAGAGCTGTTCGCCAATACGATGACGAAGTCGGTACACTTGCCGATTCACTAAACCATATGAATGAAGAACTCTCCAAAAACGAGAAGATGAAAAATGACTTTATCTCCACAGTCTCCCACGAGTTGCGCACGCCTCTTACCTCTATCAAAGGCTGGGGCGAGACACTGGTTGTTGGCGGACTGGAAGACGAAGAAGAGTCCCTGCTGGGGCTCGAAGTGATCAACGGAGAGACAGACCGGTTGATTGGTCTGGTAGAGGATCTGCTCGACTTCTCCAAATACCAGGCAGGTGAAATCCAGTTGCGCCGCACAGTTACCGATCTGCACAAGCTGCTCCGGGAAGTAGAGCTTCAATACAGCTATACCGGCAATAAACGCAATGTTACACTCCAGGCGGACCTGACCCAGGAAACGCTGCCGATAGAAGCCGATTTGAATCGGCTCAAGCAAGTATTCGTGAATCTGATCGATAATGCTATTAAATTCTCCAAACAGAATGGAATAGTACAACTGACCGCTGTGCGGCAGGCGAGAAAGGTACACATTACTGTCCAGGATTATGGAGAAGGTATCCCCCCGGAAGATATGGACAAGATCGGAGAACGTTTTTACAAAGGCCGCTCCAAAATGTCCGGCAGCGGACTCGGACTCGCGATCAGCAAAGAAATTGTCCGCCTTCATAATGGACAGCTCCGTATCGAAAGCGAATATGGTACAGGAACTACTATCACCATCATACTGCCATTGCTTCCGGATGACTTATCCCAAGAAGATAGGCTAGAGCTACATGATAAACTTTAAATGATGTTGAATGGTAACGTGGAATATTGACTTTCTACCTTATATGTATATGAATCAATCTTTATGTGTATGAATAAATACCAAAAAAAGCGCATGCAAAACTTAAATTTTGCATGCGCTTCTCTTATATTGTATATTCTAAACAAGCCAATTATTACACAAATGTATATTATTACATAAACGCAGCAAATAATCAATGCCCTATGTGATGATATTAAAGGAGGTTTATTTTGCAAAACTGGATCACAAGTTTTATGGAGGAATATGGATATATCGGAATAGCCCTTATTATCGCTCTCGAAAATGTGTTTCCACCGATCCCGTCAGAAATTGTACTTCCATTCGGCGGCTTTATGACTACCAACTCTTCTCTAACCGTAATCGGCGTTATCATTGCCGCTACAATCGGTTCTGTAGCAGGCGCAGTCATTTTATATGGTATAGGCCGTGCACTTGACGTCGCGCGTCTGGAGAAAATTATCGATCGCTGGGGACATATTCTGCGTATCAAAAAAGAAGATGTTCACCGCGCAGATGCCTGGTTTGACAAATATGGATACTGGACCGTTCTCTTTTGCCGGATGATCCCACTGGTCCGCAGCCTGATCTCTATCCCTGCAGGCATGTCCAATATGAAATTCGGATTATTTCTGCTGTTTACTACAATCGGTACAGTAATTTGGAATACCGTGCTGGTTACCGTCGGTGCTGCTCTGGGAGAGAACTGGCATTCTATCACCAACTTTATGGATATTTACTCCAATATTGCTTATGCGGTTATTGCTATAGCAGGCATTGGCATGATTATCTGGTTTGTACGTCGCAACAAAAAAGCCAGTGCCAAATAAAAGCGAACTTCTATGCTACACTGTATACGATTATTCCCTTTTCTATCTAATACAAATTGTCAAATAATACGCATCTTCAAATAATATGAATCTTCAAAATAATATCTGCTTACTCACTACCATTTTATATTAGTAATCAACATCTCATTCAGCAGTCAGTATGGTATATCAGCCATCATTATCTTCTCAGCAAGCAAGCTCTTATTACAACAAGCAGGATCTTATTACAGCAAGCAATATCTTAATTACAGCGATTGATTTCTCATTACAGGAACCCGTATTTTATCTTCTCAAACGTTAATGTCTCATTTCAATAATCCCTATCTTATTCTTTCAACAACCCTATTTGATTTTCTGATGTTGACTGGTATGATCAGTAAAACAGAGACAATAGATACAGCAAAAGCCAATCCATGACTAAACAACGGATTGGCTTTTACGCTTTATCAAGTCTTTTTACTGTATCTCTATCCAATCTTTTTACTATATCTCCATTCAATAGGATTGGATATCAACACTAGATTTTTTAATATATCAGACCGTGTATCAGACAGTAAATTTTATATATCAGATCGCAGGTAGAAATAGAAAAAACACCTTTGCTATCATTCTCAGATATCCAAAGATACGAGAATAAAGCAAAGGCGTTTCTGTACCGTAATGTCATAGAACAATTCTAGCCCATTACAGGTATTTAATCGGGATGACACGATTTGAACATGCGACCCCCTGGTCCCAAACCAGGTGCTCTACCAAGCTGAGCTACATCCCGATATACAGTAGTAAAAATGGCGCGCCCTAAGAGATTCGAACTCCTGACCTTTTGATTCGTAGTCAAACGCTCTATCCAGCTGAGCTAAGGGCGCATATTGGAGCGGACGACGGGAATCGAACCCGCGACCCTCGCCTTGGCAAGGCGATGCTCTACCGCTGAGCCACGTCCGCAAACAACTAAATTACTTCTTTAAAAAACAATATTGATAACCAATCTGGCTATCAATGTCATTCCACTATGTATTCACTAATGAATAACCTAGAAAAAATGGCGGAACCGACGGGATTTGAACCCGCGATCTCCTGCGTGACAGGCAGGCATGTTAACCCCTACACCACGGTTCCAAAGCTATTGCGGGGACAGGATTTGAACC